>JBDNEZ010000239.1:0-5285 GCA_041690095.1 Anderseniella sp. | reverse complement strand
GCCGGTACCAGAAACACCAACTGGCGCTTGAAGAAATGAAAGTTATCAAGCCCGAGGCGCGCTGCCACAGGCGGGCTGGCAGCCATGGAAAACAATACACCGGACGCCATCAGAACCAGTACGCAGCCCAACAGCACCTTGTCGACAGAGAACCACCAGTCGGCAATCAGTCCGCGATCGGATCGGGAGATCAGCATGTCTCAGGCCACCTTTGTTGGCTGCTGCACGCCATCCAGCGCCAGCACACAGGCGCGAAAATCATCTCCGCGCTTTTCAAAATTGGGATATTGATCAAACGAGGCGCAAGCTGGCGACAAAAGCACAGCTATATCAGGTTGATCACTGGTATCAGCGGCAGCATCCAGCGCTGCCTGCTGCACGGCAGCAGCCATTGAATCACAGCTTGTATGGGCTGCCTTGCCGTTAAGCGCATTGGCCAGCAGCGCAGCGTCCTGACCGATCAGATAGGCTTTTGCAATTTTGTGGAAGTGCGGCTCCAGCGGGGCTATGCCGCCCTGCTTGGCCTGCCCGCCCGCGATCCAGTAAATACGCTCAAAACTGGACAGGGCTTTTTCGGCTGCGTCCGCATTGGTTGCTTTGCTGTCATTGATAAACACCACACGACCGGCAAAGCCGATCTCTTCCATGCGATGTTCCAGCCCCGGGAAACTGTTGTACCCGTGTTCGATCTGATCGCCATCAAGGCCGAACCGGCGCGCGACAATATAGGCTGCGCATGCATTCTGGGCATTGTGCAATCCGCGCAGCGCCCGTGCCCGCAACAGCGATACGGATGTGCCATCACGCATATCGACGACTGCGGCGCCGTCAGATTTTACAGCAGCAGCAGCGTTTGCAGCCACCGAAAATGAAACCAGCGAAGTATGTTGACCAGCATTGGCGGCAATGTGTGCGCACCACTTGTCATCCAGCGATATGCCGGCAAAGTCATTTTCGTCCTGCAACGCAAACATGCGGGCCTTGACCGCGGCATAATGTTCCATGTCACCATGGCGTTCCAGGTGATCCGGAGTCAGATTCATCAGGATGCCGACATCCGGTTTCAGGGACGGCATCAGATCGATCTGGTAGGACGATAATTCGATCACGTAGATGCTGGTCGGCGTCGGTGCCGGCAGCAACAACACGGCCGTGCCGATATTACCACCCACCTGAACATCAAGCCCGGCGGATGCCAGTACATGCCCCGTCAGCGCGGTTGTGGTGGACTTGCCGTTGGTGCCGGTAATCGCCACCAGTTTCGCACCGGTACCTGCCAGTTCACGAGCCAGAATTTCAGTATCGCCAATGATTTCCAGCCCGCAGGCCATGGCTTTCTTGACGCTCCAGTGTGGTTCGGGGTGGGTCAGCGGCACGCCGGGAGACAGCACAAAACTGTCAAGAGTTGTAAAGTCGACACCATGCAGGTTGACTACCGGCAAGCCTTGCTCCCTGGCCTTCTCGGCGGCAGCGGGCGCATCATCCCAGGCAAGCACCTCGGCACCGCCGCGCACGAGTGCGTCAACAGTGGCGTTGCCACTGCGGCCCAGGCCGAACACACCGACCCTTTTGCCCTTGAAACTGTGCGCTGCGATAATCATGCTGTGTCCGACGTTTCCTACCGCAATTTCAATGTGGCAAGGCCAACCAGTGCCAACACCACCGAAATGATCCAGAAACGGATGACAATGGTCGGCTCCTTCCAGCCCTTCTGCTCGAAGTGATGATGCAGCGGCGCCATGGCGAACACTCGTTTGCCGGTGAGTTTGAAGGATGCCACCTGGACAATCACCGATACGGTTTCAAGCACGAACAGGCCGCCAATGATGGCCAGTACAATTTCGTGTTTTGCTGCCACGGCAATGGCACCCAGCGTGCCACCCAGGGACAGCGACCCTGTATCCCCCATGAAAATCATGGCAGGTGGTGCGTTGAACCACAGAAAACCCAGCCCTGCCCCGATCAGGGCACCGCATAGAACCGCAAGCTCGCCGGTTCCACGAATGTAGTGAATCTGCAGGTAATCAGCAAATTTCACGTTACCGGCGAGATACACGATCACACCGAAACTGGCAGCAGCAATCATCACCGGCACAATTGCCAGTCCATCGAGACCATCGGTCAGATTAACGGCGTTGCCGGCGCCAACCACGACCACCATACCGAACAGGACAAAAAACGCCCCCATCTGGATCAGGGTGTCTTTCAGGAACGGCAGGGCCAGGGCATTGGACAGGTTGTCTTCTCCCAATGCCGTGAACATCCAAACCGCAAAGCCGGCAATCACAAACTCCAGAGCCAGCCTTATGCGCCCTGAAAAGCCGCCAACCGTGGCACGCGTTACCTTCAGATAATCGTCATAGAAACCGATTGCCCCAAAACCCAGCGTGACGAACAGCACCGACCACACATAGAGATTGTTCAGGTCCGCCCACAACAGCGTCGAGATCACAATGCCCGCCAGGATCATCAACCCGCCCATGGTGGGAGTACCCTGTTTCTCAATGAGGTGACGTGCCGGACCGTCTTCACGGATTGGCTGGCCTTTGCCCTGCTTTAATCGCAGGTTCGAGATCAGCCACGGTCCGAACATGAACACCAGGAACAACGACGTCATCAGCGCCCCGCCGGTTCTGAAGGTGATGTAGCGGAACACATTCAGCCCGGAGATCTGGTCGCTCAGTTCAAGAAACAGATAGTAGAACATAAGAAATTCTCCCCGAAGGCTCAGCCCCCGGAAGCGCCTTTGTATTGTTTGATTACAGCTTCAACCACCGGTGCCATACGCGACCCCAGCGACCCCTTGATCATGATAATGTCGTCAGTTCGTATGGAGGCCAGCAAGGGTGCTATCAGTTCGCTCGACGACGCTTCATACCCGCCTTGCATCGACGCCGGTAATCTCTGCCAAAGACTGTTCATCGCACAACCGCAGGCAAAAACCACATCGACGCCGGCTGTGTTCAAGGGAGCAACCAGTTCACTGTGAAGACGATCAGAATGATCCCCTAGCTCCAGCATGTCGCCCAGTACGGCAATCCGCCTGCCGCGTCCAGACGGTTGTGACGCCCCGAGCATCTCCAGTGCTGCGCGCATCGAGGCCGGGTTGGCATTATAGCTTTCATCAATGACAGTGATCTGTATCCCGTCGATGTTCAGGTGATGCCGCACACCGCGTCCAGACGGCGGCGTAATGCCTGCCAGTGCCAGAGCACATCTCGCCAGATCTGCGCCCGCTGCTTCGCAGGCAGCCAGAACAGCAAGAGAATTCATCACCACATGCTTGCCGGCCGCACCCAGCTTGTAGGTAACCTCCTGCCCCCGCACAGTGGCGGTTACACATGAACAGGTGTCATGCAGATTGACCCGTTTGAGTCTGATGTCGGCATCATCGTGTTCGCCAAAACTCCGAATATCGGTAACACCGTGGTCATGTGCTGCATCACGCAACTGGTCGAAGAACTCCGTGTCGCGATTGATGATGGCCACACCGCCTGCGACCATGCCGGTGAAAATTTCAGCCTTGGCGCGGGCAATATCGGCCAGCGAGGCAAAGTGTCCGAGATGACTCTCCGCAATTGCCGTTATGATCGCAGTATGCGGTCGCACCATGTCAATCAGCGTTTCAATTTCGCCGGCATGATTCATGCCAACCTCGAACACCCCATACTGTGCAGTGCGCGAAAGCCGCGCCAGGGTGAGCGGCACCCCCCACTGATTGTTGTAAGACGATACCGATGCATGGGTCTCACCGCACGATGACAGTGCAATCTTGAGCGCGTCCTTGGTGGTTGTTTTGCCAACCGAACCGGTGATCGCAATGACATGCGCGGTGCTGCGAACCCGTGCCGTCCGCCCCATTGCCTCAAGCGCAGCCAGCGCATCGTCCACGATCAGCAAAGGCCCTGCATCGCGCATGGCGTCGTCTGGCCGCGACACAATCGCCATTCCGGCACCAGCCTTCAGTGCATTGGCCACGTATTCATGTCCATCGGTGCGATCACCCTTGATGGCAACGAAAACATCACCGCTGCTGACGGCACGGCTGTCTATCGCAACCCCGTCAAGGGGACGGGTTACATCGCCTTCAAGCTGTCCGCCGGTAGCTTCGATAATCTCGGCAATGGTCCACAAGGGTTGATCAGCCATTGGCGACCCTCCCGGCAACACATGCCAGCACAGCTTCCTGATCTGAAAACGGAATGACTTTTTTGCCTACCGTCTGGCCGGTTTCATGCCCTTTGCCGGCAACGACCAGCACATCACCCTGCGCAAGGTTATCGACTGCATATTGAATGGCCTGGGCCCGGTCTCCGATTTCGAGCGCATTCGGACAGGTCGCCATGATCGCCGCACGTATCACGGCGGGGTCTTCACTGCGTGGATTGTCATCGGTAACGATGGCAATGTCGGCATGTTCCGACACGATCTTACCCATTTCTGGACGTTTTCCCGGATCACGATCGCCGCCCGCTCCGAACACCACCTGCAGTCGGCCGGATGCATACGGCCTCAATGACTTGAGCATATGCTCCAGCGCATCGGGCGTATGGGCGAAGTCCACGAACACCGGCGCACCGGCGGATGTGGTTGCGACCAGTTCGAGCCTGCCGGACGCGCCCTGAATCTGTTCCAGCGCGCGCATTGCATGCGGTTCAGAGCCACCCGCTGCAACAACCAGACCTACCGCCATCAACGCGTTTTCTGCCTGAAAATCACCTACCAGCGGCAAGTAGACACGATAACTGCCTTGCTGACCCTTGATATCCAGCAGCTGACCAAATCCCTGCCGTACCGCAGAAACCAGTTTCAGCCCGGTTCCGCTGCGTCCGACGCTGGACGCCACCAATCCGCGCGACCGGCAGCGGGCCATGATGTCTCCAGCTTCAGGCATATCCGCGTTCACAATGGCGGAGGCCCCTTCGCTGAGCACGTCTTCAAACAGCATCATCTTGGCGTCGAGATAGGCTTCGAATGTCTTGTGATAATCCAGGTGATCACGGGTCAGGTTGGTAAATCCGGCAGCCGCGAACCGCACTCCGTGCAAGCGGTATTGTGCGAGACCGTGGCTGGAGGCTTCCAGCGCCACGTGACTGACCTGCTGTTTGGATAATGCAGCCAGGGCAGCGTGAATTTCAACCGGGTCCGGCGTCGTATGGGACAGTTTCTGCGTCCCTGTCGGCGCCACAATGCCAACCGTGCCAATGCTGGCAGCAGACAATCCCAGCACCCCCCATATCTGGCGAACAAATGACGCCACCGACGTTTTGCCGTTTGTGCCGGTG
>JBDNEZ010000238.1:0-5422 GCA_041690095.1 Anderseniella sp. | reverse complement strand
GATGCCCTTTTCCCGCCTCCCGGTCCCAGTGAATGTCCGGCGTCTTGTAAAACCCTGCCGCCGACAATTGTATCCGCGCCATATAGGCCGAGCGGATGAAGTCGGGAAACGGAATTCGCTGATTGCCGACCAGCACCGTATTGGGCTCGAACGCGACCTGGTCCGGCGTAACACCGTGGGTTTCGCAGGCAAACTCCACCAGCCGGGATTTGATCTGCTGGGCAGCGTTGGCGGCTGCCATGCCGTTGAGGTCCGAGCCTGAAGATGCCGCGGTTGCCGAAGTGTTGGGCACCTTGCCGGTGTGTGTGGCAGTGATTTTTACATGGTCCAGATCGATCCGGAACTCGTCCGCCACTACCTGCGCAACCTTGGTATTCAGGCCCTGCCCCATCTCGGTGCCGCCATGGTTCAGATGAACCGAGCCGTCGGTATAGATGTGCACCAGAGCTCCGGCCTGATTGTACCAGGTTGCGGTGAAGGAAATACCGAACTTGACCGGGGTCAGGGCGATGCCCTTGCGGATAACGGCGTTCTTCGCATTGAACGCGACAATAGCTTTGCGGCGCTCAGCATAGTTGCTGGATGTTTCCAGTTCCTCGACCAGCCGGGCTATGATGTTGTCATCGACCTGCTGGTGATACGGCGTCACATTGCGCCCTGCCCCGCCATAGAAATTCGCCTTGCGGATGTCCAGCGGGTCCCTGCCCAGTGCATAGGCAATTTCCTCGATGATGCGCTCACCACCGACCATGCCCTGCGGGCCGCCGAACCCGCGAAACGCGGTGTTGGACACGGTATTGGTTTTCAACGGCTCGGACTGCAGCAGCACGTTATCGAAATAATAGCAGTTGTCCGCATGAAACAGCGCCCGGTCGGTGACCGGACCGGACAGGTCGGCGGAGTTGCCGCAGCGCGCTGCAAAGGTCGCCTGTACACCGGAGATAATGCCCGCATCATCAAACCCGACATCATACTCGACGAGGAAGTCGTGCCGTTTGCCGGTGGCGATCATGTCATCGTCGCGGTCCGGCCTGATCTTGACGGCCCGGCCATATTTTTTGGCCGCAAGCGCAGCCACAACGGCAAACAGGTTGGACTGGGTTTCCTTGCCGCCGAAGCCACCACCCATGCGGCGCACATTCACCGTCACGGCATTGGACGCAACGCCCAGTACATGGGCCACCATGTGCTGCACTTCGCTGGGGTGCTGGGTCGACGAGAACAGCGTCACCTCGTCATCCTCGCCGGGTATCGCCAGTGCGATGTGGCTTTCAAGGTAGAAATGGTCCTGCCCGCCAACCCGCATTTCGCCCTGAATGCGCCGGGGTGCCGCCGCAAGCGCTTTTGCCGCATCGCCGCGCTGCAGGGTCAGCGGTTCGGTGACCAGCGGATAACCCGCTGCTCGCGCATCGGCCACGTCGGTGACATGCGGTTGCCGCGTGTAGTCGACTTTCGCCAAGGTGGCAGCACTGCGCGCCGCCGCCCTGGTTTCAGCCACCACCGCAAAAATCGGCTGGCCGTGAAACTCCACCGTCTGCGCAAACACCGGATCATCAAGCTTGCCGGTCGGGCTGATGTCGTTGTGGCCGGCAATGTCATCCACCGTCAGGACCCCGATCACGCCGGCTGCAGCCTTTACGGCAGACAGATCCATGTCCTTGACATCACCGTGGGCAATCGACGACAGGCCCAGGTAGGCGTGCAACAGGCCTTCTGGGGCCGCCATATCGTCGATATAATCTGCCCGGCCCGTGACATGCTTGTGCGCGGAATCATGGGGCTGCTGCGCATGCACTCCACCTTTTATGTTGGTTTGGCGTGTCATGACTGGCTCACACCACCGCTTCGCGCGTGAGCATGGTGTTTTCGGGCCCTTGCGTGGTTTCCAGGAACAGCCGCAGCAACAGCTTGCGCGCCACCAGTGCCCGGTATTCAGCCGAGGCGCGCCAGTCGCCTATCGGGGAGAAATCATCCGCGAACCCTGCCTGGGCATCGGTTATCGACTGTAGCGACCACGGCTTGCCGACCAGCAGGCCTTCGACCGTTGCAGCCCGCTTCGGCGTGGCGGCCATGCCGCCATAGGCGATGACCGCCTCGGCCACACTGCCGTCAACAATCCTGAGGCGAAATGCAGCTGCAACCGAGGAAATATCCTCATCGCGCCGTTTCGACACCTTGTAGGCCGCAAACAGATGGTCCTCGCCGGCAAACGGAATATGCAGCGCTTCCACGAAGTCGCCGGCGTGCCGGTCCTGCTTGCCATAGTCGATGAAGAACTTTTCAATCGGCACCGTGCGCCGCTCTGTGCCCTGGCGCAGCGTCACGCTGGCCCCTAGCGCAATCAGCACCGGCGGCGTATCGCCGATCGGCGAGCCATTGGCGACATTGCCGCCGACAGTCCCCATATTGCGCACCTGCTCGCCGCCGATACGGTTCCAGTAATGGACGATCTGCGGAAAGTGACGTGCCACTGACGCCTGGAATTCGGTGTAGGTGACGCAAGCCCCGATTGTCAGGCCTGATGCTGTTTCCTCGATGCGATGCAACTCGTCGAGATGGCCAATGAAGATCGCCGGTGCGATCGGGCGCATCTGCTTGTTGACCCACAATCCCACATCGGTTGCACCGGCCACAATGACCGAGGTCGGGTGCACTGACCGCAGATCAGCCAGGTCGTCTACCGACGCCGGCACAAAGAACTGATCATCGCCGTGGCCCATCTCGACACGCGCACCGTCGGCAAGCCCCTGCAGGGTCACCATCACCCGGTCGCGTTCCAGGACCAGCACATCCTGGCTCTGGCCACCCGCGCGAGCAGCCTCTACGGCAGCCTTCACGATGGCTTCATAGCCGGTGCATCGGCACAAATTGCCCTGCAGCGATGTCTCGATGTCGGCATTCGACGGTTTGGCATTTGCCATCCACAACGCATACAGCGACATGACAATGCCCGGTGTACAGAAACCGCACTGGCTGCCGTGCAGGTCCACCATGGCCTGCTGCACCGGATGCAGCGCGCCTTCGCCCCCACGCAAATGTTCGATGGTCACCACGTGACAGGCATCGAGAGAGCCGACAAAGCGGATGCAGGAATTGACGGTCTCGTAAACCAGCGCGCCGTGCGCAAGATGTCCCACCAGCACCGTGCATGCCCCGCAATCACCTTCGGCACAGCCTTCCTTGCTGCCGCACATGCGCTGCCGCAGGCGCAGGAAATCCAGCAGCGTGTCCGATGCCGCGACCGTGTCCAGATCGACCAGGCGATCGTTCAGCAGGAAACGGATGGATGTGCGGATCTGCGGCATATCTGTCAGCTTCCCCGGTAGGTGGAATAGCCGAACGGCGACACCAGCAAGGGCACATGATAGTGCGCCGATGCATCATCAACGCCGAACCGCACGGGAACCTGATCCAGGAAGGACACTGCCTCATCGCGGTTCAGATAGTCGCCGACATGAAACACCAGTTCAAACACCCCGGCCTGCATCGCGTCGCCTGCCAGCAGTGCCTCGTCGCAGCGGCCATCGCCATTGGTCGTCACCGACTTGAGCAGATCACGCGCAGAGCCGTTGAGATGATAAAAATCAATTTTCAGCCCGGCCGCCGGCATTCCTGCGGCAGTGTCCAGCACATGGGTCGTAATACGCCCGGCGTTCCTCGTGGCAGTCATCAAATTCCCTCCTGCCCCGTTATGATCGGGGCTTGTACACTGATTATCAGCCCATTGCTGCCGGAACGGAAGTGTTGCACCATTATATGTCTTTCAAGATAATATTGAAAATGCAGCCTATTTGTTTCCTGTACAACCATAATCAAGTGCGACTTCAAAACGCCTTGGGAGCGTCAAAAATGCCCTATGACCGCGATCTTCTTGGCTATGGAGCCACCCCGCCTGCCGTACAGTGGCCGGGGGCTGCCGCAATCGCAATTCAGATTGTGGTGAACTACGAAGAAGGGGGTGAAAACTGCATTGCCCACGGCGATGCGGCGTCCGAGGCGTTCCTGTCGGAAATTGTCGGCGGCACGCCCTGGCCGGGCATGCGTCACTGGAACATGGAATCGATTTATGAATATGGCGCGCGGGCCGGTTTCTGGCGGCTGCACCGGCTGTTTACCGCCTGTGCCGTGCCGGTCACGGTCTACGGTGTGGCCACCGCACTGGCGCGCTCGCCTCAGCAAGTGTCAGCCATGCAGGAGGCCGGCTGGGAGATCGCCAGTCACGGGCTGAAGTGGATCGACTACAAGGATTTCACGCGCGCGGATGAACAACGCCATCTCGACGAAACCATCGCGCTGCACGCAGCCGTTACAGGTGAACGCCCGACCGGATGGTATACCGGGCGCTGTTCCACCAACACCGTTGACCTGGTCACCGAGGAAGGCGGCTTCGCCTATGTGTCGGACAGCTATGCCGATGACCTGCCCTACTGGCGCCGTCATGCCGGGCGCGACCAGTTGATCATTCCCTATACGCTGGATGCCAACGACATGCGGTTTGCCTCGCCGCAGGGCTTCAACTCCGGCGATCAGTTCTTCACCTACCTGAAAGACTCATTCGACGTGCTGTATGCGGAAGGCCAGGCAGGTGCGCCCAAAATGCTGAATATCGGCCTGCACTGCCGACTGGTCGGCCGCCCCGGCCGGCTGGCCGCGCTCAAGCGGTTCATTGAATACGCGCAAGGCCACGACAAGGTGTGGTTTGCCAGGCGCATCGAAATTGCCGAACACTGGCACGCGCATCATCCGCCGCCTGAACCGCGCGAGCTGCCGCACCTGATGGACCGGCAGGCCTTCGTCGACACCTACGGCAGCGTGTTTGAACATTCGCCGTGGATCGCCGAACGCGCCTTTGATGCTGACCTTGGCCCCGCCAACGACACGGCTGACGGCCTGCACGCTGCCTTGCGTACACAGTTCCGCCTGGCAACCGAGACAGAGCGGCTCGACGTACTCAAGGCCCACCCGGACCTGGCCGGCAAACTGGCGGCGGCCAGACGCCTGACAGCAGAGTCCTCCCGCGAACAGGCCGGCGCCGGGCTCGATGCCCTGACCGATGCCGAACGCGACCACTTTACGCAGCTCAATGCCGATTATGTAAAACGCTTCGGCTTTCCGTTCATCATCGCGGTCAGGGGGCTGGACAAGGCGGACATACTTGACGCCTTCGAGCAGCGGATTTCCCATGAGCGCGATATCGAGTTTGCCAAAGCCTGCGGCGAGGTCGAGCGCATTGCGTTACTACGTTTGAAGGACATGCTGCCATGAGTGATTCCAGCTACTATGCCCCGACCGGCGGCCTGCCGCCGCAAAGCCAGTTGCTCACCGGGCGGGCCGTCTTCAAGACGGCCTATGCGGTCATCCCCAAGGACGTGATGAGCGATATCGTGACCAGCAACCTGCCCCACTGGCAAGGTGCAAGGTT
>JBDNEZ010000237.1:0-2314 GCA_041690095.1 Anderseniella sp. | reverse complement strand
GGTGTCAAAAAGGGCATAGCCACCACGGTTGCCCAGGCAGACTGGTCACAACTGGACCATGCGGTCCGCGACCTGTGCGCTGACGACGGCGCGGCAAATGCTGAAAATCCGATCAAGGCGTGCCGGGCGTGGCGGGGCAGGCCGGACCTGGTTCTGCTGAGCGTCGGGGGCAATGATATCGGGTTTGCCAATGTGGTGAAGTGGGCGGTTGCCGGAACAGCGGTCGGCCAGGTGCGGTTTCTGTCAGGTGGCGAGAAACCCGGCATGATGCTCAGGCGTGCCGTCGGCAAGGAAGATCTGGCTGGTTGTTCAAGTGACAAGGCGGGTCTGCAATGCCGGTTGGCGGAGCGCTATGCATCGCTGGCCGCGGCAATAGAAAACCGGCTTGGACTGACAGACCGCAGCCGTGTCGTGACAGGCCCGTATCCAGGTCCGATGGGGAATGAGGCAGGCGCGATCTGTTCGGCGGAAGCGGTCAATGAGGGCGCTGATTCAGAACACTTCATCGAGACGTCCGATGAGCGACTGCAAATGCTTCAAGACACGCTGTTTGCAAAAAAGCAACTGACCAACGCGATGAAGCAGGCGGTATCGGGAACCGGTTGGACCTGGGTGGATGCGTTGACCTGGTCGGGTGCATTCAACCGTCATGGCGTGTGTGCGCGCGGTCAGCGAAAGTCCGACGCTTTCAAGACCCTGCAATTGATAAACAGTGAGTGGGAACCAGTCAGCCCGGCTGACATGCGGGCCTATGCGCCACGGCAGCGCTGGTACCGGACATTCAATGACAGTGTGCTGATGCAGTTTTATGTGAGCCGGGTTGAGCAACTGGCCCGCAATCCGCGCCAGCCCATCGACTATCATTATCAGGCAGGTGTGTCGGGGTTCTTTCATCCTACCGCTGAAGGTCAGGCTGTGATGGCAGACATGCTGCTCAATGCATCGCGCTGCAAATTGTTCGGTTCAGGGAGTGGCTGTTAGAGACCAAATAAAACTGCTTGTCCTGGGTTTAACCGGAGATCCTGTTACCAACCCTGTTTTGTCATGAATGTGTCGAACAGGCTATGCGTCAACGACGTGAGCTGCGGTTGGGCATCTTCGACGCGGGTGACAAAATCTGCATAGCCTTCATCTGATGCGAGGGTTCTGTTTATCTCTGTCTGCCAGGACGGTGCCCAGCCGCGCACGGTGGCAGCGTCCCATTCATGATGAAACTGGGTCGAGTAGGCATGAGTGCCTACGGTCATCATCTGTATGGCGCACAGCTTAGAAGACCCGTGCACGCTTGCTGCATCAGGTGCGCGTTTGACCTCTGCGGAATGCCATTGGGTGACACAGTGCCGGCCTGCAACGGGTGACGCATCGTCGAAGCTTGCCGCGCACACGCCAACCTCGGCAGTATCGGCATAGCCCACCTCGCCACCCAGTGCTGTGGCCAGCAACTGATGTCCGAGGCACAGGCCTATATAGGGTTTGGCACGCACCGCGACCCAATCGCGGATAACGGCCTTTTCCGTGGCGAGCCAGCTGTGTTCGGTTTCCTCCCAGACCTGTTGTGCGCCGCCCAGCACGACAACCAGGTCGACATGGGACATGGCACCGGGCGTTTCGCCCATATGCCACTCTGTGAACGAGACATCGAAGCCACGCTCGCGCAGCAGGCGCGGAAAACAGCCGCCGGTATCATCACTCATGTGACGGAAGACAAGTGCAGTGCGGGTCATTCAGGTGTCGTTTTGGCGAGTTGTTGATGTGGTGCGGTATCGGGCAGTGGTTGCAGGCGGGCTTGCGGACAGAAATCCGCGATCTGCTTCCACGATGTGTTGTTCAGGTTCATTTCACAGCGGCGTAGATTGCCGCGAATACACATGGTAGTGCCAAGATCGTAGTACTCTCCAAACAAGCGGCACCGGCAATTGGGGTCAGCGCCGGCGGCAGGGGTCGCCAGCATGAAAAGGCCTGAAATGAGCACATACGCCAGCGCTTTCATGGCACGGATGATACCGCAATCGGGTTTCGTGCGCCAGAGGTCTACAACAACTGCAGTTCCATGGCCTGCTGTCCGCGCCCGCGCTTGTCGTCCTGCAATTCGTATGACAGCCTGGCACCGTCGCTCAGATCCGGAATACCTGCCGCCTGAACGGCGGTGATATGGACAAAAACATCCTTCGATGCGTCTTCCGGGGTGATGAAACCGTAGCCCTTGGTTGTGTTGAAAAACTTTACCGTTCCGGTTTGCCGCATGATCCAGGCCCTGGTCCCATTATATTGTCCGGTTGCTCTGTTTGCCATGATGTGTCGCAAATCTGCAATG
>JBDNEZ010000236.1:0-11149 GCA_041690095.1 Anderseniella sp. | reverse complement strand
CCACCAAGACAGCCGTGCTGGCCCGTAGCCTGCTGTTCCCCGGCGAACAGTTGCTGATCTGGGTCGGGCTCTACATGGTGTTCTACGGCATCATTTACGCATTGCTGGAAAATGATGCGCGGCGAATTCTTGCCTATTCTATTATCAACCAGGTCGGTTTCATGGTCACCGCCGTTGGTATCGGTACCGAGTTGGCGCTCAACGGCGCCGCGCTGCATGCCTTTGCCCACATCATCTACAAGGCATTGCTGTTGATGAGTGCCGGCGTCGTGCTGCATCGAACGGGCATGCGCAAATGTACCGATCTCGGCGGACTGTTCCGAACCATGCCTGTCACCTGCGTTTGCGGGATCATCGGTGCGTTGGCGATATCGTCATTCCCGCTCACATCGGGCTATACCACCAAGTCCATGATTTCCGTGGCCGCTGAACAGCAACAGCTGGTGTTTGTCTGGTATATGCTGGCAGCAGCATCGGCCGGAGTTTTCCTGCACGCAGGCATCAAATTCCCCTGGTTCGTCTTCTTCCAGAAGGATTCTGGTCTCAGGCCCAGGGATGCGCCGTGGAACATGGCCGCTGCGATGATTTTCTTTGCATTCCTGTGCATCGCTCTCGGCGTTTATCCGGAGCCGCTCTATGCGATGCTGCCGAATGCGTCGATTGTGCCGGTCTACAAACCTGAAAAATTGGTGTTCTACCTGCAATTGCTGCTGTTCTCAGGGCTCGCCTTCTTCCTGCTGCTGAATTACATGAAGCGGACTTTGACCATAACCCTGGACCTCGACTGGATCTGGCGAGTGGCGATCTTCAATGCCGGCAACCTGGTCTATGATGCCTGCACAACAATGAGATCATCTGCGGAAAAAACGGTGCTGTCGGTCCTGAAAGCAGGGCGTGACGGGTTGGACGAATTGTCCGAACGCGACGGATTTATTTTGCGGGCAACTTCCGCAACCGGCCTCGGTGCGCTTTACATCATGATCCTGCTGACGCTGTACATAGTGGTCTATTATCTCAACTGACATCACGTTTTCAGCGGGTTTTCGTGAAGGCCAACGCTAGAAAGAATTAATATTGATGCGGACACCTTATTGAAAACGTGAGCGTTCATCCATACGCTGACGTTGCGACAGTTGGGTTACATGAGTTGTGCGTATGGGATTCGTTGACAGATTGCAGCGGTGGTTGCCGCGAACTGGAGTGAGCCGTAGTGCTCTTTCTTATGCAACAACTGAAATGCAGGTAATTCGCCGACGTTACGGCGAGCAGATCGAACGGCCGCGATTGTCAAATCACCTCCGGGGGATAGATTATTACAATCCTGATGAATTGATACTCGCCATTGCCCGGGGTGCCGAGTTTTATCAATCCGTACATGGGGAGTTGCCGAGTCTCGTCGACCCAAGAACCTACAATGAGAAACTGTTCTGGATGAAGGTTTTTTGCGATATTCCGCACCCTTCGCCGGGCAACAAGCTGGCAGTAGGCAGTTTCATCCCATTGCAAATTGCGCACTTGATTTCTCCCGTCAAGCCGCTTTGGGTATCGGATCGGGTCAATCTGCCGTCCAATGACCTGATTCCGCTGGGGAATTATTTCTTCAAGGCGAATTACGGTTCCGGTTACCAGGTTCGGGTCGCGTATCCGATCTCGGAATATACTCGCCACAAGACCTTGTCTAAAGCCCGCAAATGGCCACGTCGTTCCGATGTGGAAGGAACCGGGGAGTGGTGGTACTTCACCTATCCCAAAGAATATTTCCTGGAACCATCCGTATCAGGCGCCGCTTCACCGAACGAATTCCAGTACACTGTTCTGGGTGGCAAGGTTGGATTCATTCAGCACATCAGGAACCGGTTCGAGACCTATCAGCGCAACATCTATGACAGGGACTTTCGGCCGCTGAACCTCAATATTGATGGCACTGCACAGGGAGAATTTGTCGCGGCACCAGCAGAGTTTTTCACAATGCGCAAAGTTGCAGAGGTCATCGGCAGCCAGTTCAAGTATGCCCGTGTGGACATGTTTCTGCAGGAAAACGGTGAACTGAAGCTGAACGAAATTACCCTGTGTCCCGGGAACTGCAGTGGTGTTTTCGATGATCTCGAACAGGACCGCAGGTTTGCAGATATGGCAGACGCGCTGACCTTTGTGCGGTAATGGGAGACCGACACGAACCCTTCTATTAGAGCATCATCCAATCAGATGGAATCATCTGATTGGATAAAGACGCCCGATTCCAAAGGGTTAGAGCAACCTTATGGGTTCAATTGAACCCATGTTGCTCTAGATCAGGTGATGCCAACTGTTTGGTTGGCGCTCTACGCGGATCTGACCGAGACACTCGAGACAGACTCAAAGGTCTCCTGCATCCGTAACCAATTGAGTTCGGTCGCCTCAAGGTCCTCTGCGAGCTTGGCGCGCAGTTTTGCGAAGCTGGCGGCTTTTTTCGGTTGTGCCGCATACATTTGCGGGTCTGCCAGTGCCCGATCAAGGATCGTGATTTTGTCCTGCAGTTCCAGCATCTTGCTGTCACTTTGCTGAATCTGTTTCTTAAGTTGCACCAGATTTACTTTGGGTTTTTCCGGCACGGGCTTTTCAGGCTTGCCGACGCCATTGCCGGCAGTGCCGCCGCGCGCTTCTTTTTTGGCCTCGCGCCGGGCAGTGCGGCTCTTTTCAAGGATCAACTGCGAGTAGGCATCGAGGTCGCCGTCATAGGCTTTGACAGTGCCGTCATCGACCAGCCAAAGGCTGTCCACGGACGCCTCGATCAGGTGCCGGTCATGCGAGATCAGAATGACAGCGCCTTCATAGTCATTCAGCGCGCTGACCAGCGCTTCGCGCGCTGCAACGTCCAGATGGTTGGTCGGCTCATCCAGCACCAGAATGTTGGGGCCATTGAAGGCGGCAAGCGCAAACAGCAACCGCGCCTTCTCACCACCTGACAGGGTTTCCACCTTGTTGTGGGAAAGGTGTGCGCCAAAACCATAGGCCCCAAGACGGGTGCGGCGCTGGGCCTCGGTCGCATCCGGCATCAGCGCCACGAAGTGATCATACGGCGTTTCACCCATGTTCAGTTCATCGAGCTGGTGCTGGGCGAAATAGGCAACGTCCAGTTTCTTGTGATGGCGCATGAAGCCGTCCATTACCGGCAGTCGACCACACAGCAGCTTGGCGAAGGTCGACTTGCCATTGCCGTTGGCGCCCAGAAGCGCGATGCGGTCATCGCCATCAATGCGCAAATCGATGTTGCGCAGGATCGGCTTGCCTTCATTATAACCCACGGCGGCATGTTCAAACCGCACCAGCGGCGGGTTGATCGGCCGTGACGGGGCAGGGAACATGAACGGTGCGACGCGGTCTTCGATCACGTCTGCCATGGGCTCCATTTTCTCCAGCGCCTTGAGGCGGGATTGGGCCTGCTTTGCCTTGGATGCCTTGGCGCGGAAGCGGTCAACAAACGCCTGCATATGCTGACGGGCGTCGTCCTGCTTCTTCTTCATTTTCATTTGCAGGATGAGTTTTTCGCGCCTGATGCGGTCGAAGGTGTCGTAATTACCCTGGTACAGGGTCAGCTTGCACTGATCCAGATGCAGGATGGCACTAACCGCGTCATTGAGCAGATCGCGATCATGGCTGACAATCAGAACCGTGTGGCGATAGGTGCGGATATAGTTCTTCAGCCAGATCACACCTTCCAGATCGAGATAGTTGGTCGGTTCATCCAGCAGCAGCACATCCGGTTCGGCAAACAAGGCTGCAGCAAGTGCAACGCGCATCCGCCAGCCACCGGAAAATGCCGAGCACGGCTCGTTTTGCGCAGCATCGTTGAAGCCAAGACCGGCCAGAATGGCAGCCGCGCGTGCTGTTGCGGTATGTGCATCGATATCGGCAAGGCGCATCTGGATGTCGGCAATCCGGTGCGGGTCTGTTGCCGTTTCTGCTTCGGCAAGCAGGCTGGCCCGTTCCTTGTCCGCTGCCAGCACAACTTCGATGAGGGTTTCCGCTCCGCCCGGCGCCTCCTGGGCAACCGTGCCGATACGCGCATTGCGCGGCACCGTACAGGTTCCAGACTCGGGCGGTATCTGGCCAAGAATCAGTTTCAGCAGGGTCGACTTGCCAGTGCCGTTGCGCCCGACAAACCCGACGGTATGGCCGGCGGGCAGGGCAACAGTGGCGTTGTCGATCAACAGGCGTCCTTCGACGCGATATGTCAGTGCATTGATATGAAGCATGCGGGGTATGTAGCGATTGTCGATTGAATTGTCATGTACCGATTGAGGTGTTGTTGTCTCACCCGTACCAACTGGGTTTTACCCCGACACACGCTGGACTGCCTCTGCGATGGAACCATAATTCTGTAATGTGATGAAATGCACATTCAGAGCCCCGCAACCCGCCTAGTTTGGTCATCAACAACAAGGCGTTGAACAACAAGAAGACGAAGCAAAGGCAAGCCCCCCGATCCCCTGCAAAAGTATCCGGGCATTGTTAAGCGAAACCAACGAAGTCAAACGCTGATCTGAAGAATGGGCACCATATGCGCCGGTTTACCCCTCCCGGCCCGGACTGGAACATCGCCCGCCTGATTTCGCCGCGCTCCCTCGCATAACGGTTGCCCTGCCGTTACAGCGAAAAAGGGGGCGCGGTTTTTTGTGTCCCGTCATTCAGCGGCTTGTCTGAAATGCTGAACTATTTCCAGAACACAGGCGTTTTGCGCAGACTTTTCCACAAATGCTGCGCGGTCTCCCAGCCTAGTTCTGCTCTGGCCGTACTTGCGCCGATTATCCATCCTGTGGCGCGATGGACATCCGTCGTGTCGGTTTCTGAAATTGCACCATGCAGCAGTTTGGTTTTGACCATTGCGGCATCGTTCAAGTTCCCAAATACGTCCTGCAACTTCTTGAGGCGCGTCAGGAAACGCATGAGTTTCCTATTCGGATACAATGGACCCAGAAACTCTACTGCATAGCGGAGCTTCTTGAGTTCCTTGCGCAATTCGTGACGCTCTGCGATAGACAGACCTGCTATATGCCGAGCCCGTTTTCCGGCCTTCGCCCAGCGCTTGCCCAAGGCTGTTGCTGCCAGCTTCTTTATCGGGACTGCAAGTCTCCCGGGCTGTTCTTCATCTTCCGGCATCAACCAGCCTCGGGTTTCGATAAAGCACATCAGATCAAAAAGAAACGCCTGCACTCGCGCTGATCTCAAGGTAGTCCGCAGACCATCACGAATACGGCGACCATTGTCTTCGAGCGTGGAAGCAAGTGCAGCAAATCCTGTCTCATCGGGCAGAGAGATGCTGGCAGGTACGACGAGATCATGCGCAATGACGTCAACATCGCGAAGCCGGCCAACTTCTTGACCGAGCCATGTAGCCTCCTGGCCAAGATGTGTTGCCATCGGTGATCCTACGGCATTTCTGAAGACCTGCAGGCTGCTGCGCAGACGGCGCAAACCTATGCGCAGTTGATGCGCCCCCTCGGGTGAGGACAGGTGCAGCACGGCGTCTATATTGTCGGCAATCTGTCCGGCACATTCCCGCAGAATCTTTTGAACCACCTTTTCAACGCACTGGGATTTGCGAATTCCCACGACGCGGGAAACGCGTGGCAGGAGTTCCGGTTCGATGCTTCCTGTTTGGGCGAACAGATAACCACGATCGGCTTTCGACAGGGTTGAGAATGTCACTCCACCCTCTGGCAACAGCGTCCTGGCAATATCGAACAGGCCATCAAGCGGTCCCTCAAGATGTTCCAGTTCAAGTTCGCAAAATTTCCCGGATTGCTTGTCAGCCTTGATCTCGACCACATCGACGGCCAGCAATGCGCGCGTTCCGGCTGCCGACCGGACTTCACCCTCGGCTCGTTTTACCAGGGTCTCGCAAACCGGTTTCAGCACCGCGCCCGCGACAGCTTTTGTAATTTGATCACGCAATTTCTTATCAGGGACAGCCGCAATGTCCAGACGGTCACCCGGTGCCGCTGTCTCAACCTCTGTGACGTTCGACATGCCGCCGTGCAGTGATGCACGTGCCTTTACCGTCTGCAGCCAGCGCTTCCCGTCACGGCGCAGGCGCAACGAGATTGCCTGCTGGCGCAGCGCATGATCGGGAGTGTCGACATAGGTACTTTTGATCTGCCGGGCGCGGGGACGAACGTTGGCTAGTCCTGCTGCCAGTGCACGGTTCCAGATGTTTTTGCCCGTTGCGCGGTCAATCAGCAATTTCAGCTCAATTTCCTGCATTCAGGCGGCCTGTGACATGCTGGGTAAGGAAGCCAGGTCGACGCGGTTCGTCATGCGATGGAAAACCTCCGTCCGGGGCCAGTCAGATTTCAAAACTATAAGACTGGAGTCGGTGTGGTGTCTGAAGCAATTATCTCGAGCTCCTGCCTTGTATCGAAAAAGACTGCCGTTCGGGGATATGATAGCGTACGCTGACCTCGTGAGCCTTGATAAGTATCAATCTTCAATTTGTTTCCTGGGGAACGTTGATCGCATGTGCGCAACCGTCTACGGGGACTGCCTGGCTTGACTTGATGATTTTTCTTCCGGCATCTAGCCTGGATTATCAATCCGGCACCGTAGACAACATATGAAACCATTTCTTGTTTTGCAGCTTCGCCCCGAGACGCAAGCGTCGGACGACGAATATGAAGCCATTCTTGAAAAGGGTGGTCTCAACGTGTCTGAAACAATCCGGATCAGGCTGGACCGGGAGCCAATACCTGGCAATTTGACCCTGCAGGACCATGCCGGCGTAATCGTCGGCGGCGGTCCTGGCTGCGTGAGCGATACGGAAGATGAAAAAACCGAAATGGATAAACGGATTGAAACTGCAATCTTCAATCTTATGCCGGCCATTACGGACACCGATTTTCCGTTTTTGGGGTGCTGTTACGGTATCGGCATTCTCGCCCATCATCTGGGGGCCAGGGTAAGCAAGGAACGCTTTGGCGAAGCAGTGGGCGCGGTCGAATGCCAGGTGACCAGGGACGGGATCAGCGACCCGCTGCTGAACGGCCTGCCGGACAGGTTTTTGGCTTTTGTCGGTCACAAGGAGGCGGTGCAGGATCTGCCGGCCGGCTGTTCTCACCTGCTCGCGTCCGGTCCCTGCCGCTATCAGATGATCCGCTATAAATCGAACGTCTACGCCACGCAGTTTCATCCAGAAGCCGATAGCCGGGTTTTTGAGGCACGCATCAGAATTTACCGGGACAAGGGCTACTTTCCCCCTGCAAGCGCTGACGCGCTCATAGCATCCTGTCATCGCCAGGATGTCCGGGTGCCGGGCCGGATTCTCAAGAACTTCGTGGCTGCATACAGATAATTCACCTGCAGTCCGCGAAGCAGGCATTTCCTCCAATTTTCTGGATAAAATTGCCGGAAAGACCCCGGTTTCGCAATGTGATGAAATGCACATTCAGCCCCCCGCAACCCGCCTAGTTTGGTCATCAACAACAAGGCGTTGAACAACAAGAAGACGAAGCAAAGGCAAGCCCCCCGATCCCCTGCAAAAGTATCCGGGCATTGTTAAGCGACAACAACAAAATCAAACGCTGATCTGAAGAATGGGCACCATAAGCGCCGGTCTACCCCTCCCGGCCCACACTGGAACTACTGCCCGCCTGATTTCGCCGCGCTCCCTCGCCACACGGTCTCCCTGCCGTGAAAGCGACCAGGGGCGCGGTGTTCGTTTGATATCTTCAACTGCCAGCAAAGCCGTCAGTCAGTCACCCAGGTGTTTTTCGCCACGCGCCTTTGCCAGCATGATCTGGTGCTGGCGTTGCCGGAAGCGGGCCCGGTCCTCGTCCGATCGGTCATGGTGGCAATGCACACACGAGACGCCTTGTTCATACAGGTCGGATGCAAGATCTTCGCGCGTCAGCGGCATGCGGCAGGCCCGGCACAATTGATGATCGCCCGGCTCAAGGCCGTGTCCGACGGACACGCGTTCATCAAACACGAAACAGTCGCCGTGCCATTTGCTGTCTTGCGGCGGCACCAGTTCAAGATATTTCAGGATGCCGCCCTTGAGATGGTAAACCTCGTCGACGCCGGCCTGTTTTGCGAACGCCGTTGCCTTTTCGCAGCGAATGCCGCCGGTGCAGAACATGGCGACCTTCTTGCCGGCAAGTTCGTTATGGCGCGCATTCAGCCAGCCCGGGAATTCACCAAATGACTTGGTATTCGGGTCAATCGCACCGTCGAACGTGCCAATGGAGACTTCGTAGTCATTGCGGGTGTCGATGATCACCGTATCGGGGTCACTGATCAGCTCATTCCAGTCCTGCGGTTCAACATAGGTGCCGACAATCTGGTTGGGGTCGATGTCTTCCACCCCCATGCTCACAATCTCGCGCTTGAGGCGGACTTTCAGCCGGTTGAAAGGCATTTCAGGTGCCCATGATTCCTTGTGTTCGATGTCCGCGCAACCAGGCAGCTTGCGGATGTGGGCAAGCACGGCATCTATGCCTTCGCGGGACCCCGCAATAGTGCCGTTTATGCCTTCGTGGGCCAGCAGAAGGGTGCCTTTTACGCCGTGATGGCTGGCGATGGCCGACAGTGGACCCTGCAGATCTGCCGGCGCGTCAAACACGGCAAACCTGTACAGGGCCGCTACAAGGATTTGCTCGGCTTTCGTCACGGTTTTCGATAATCCGATTGGCAGGATTTGCAGGTCTTGCCGGCGGCGTCCAGTGCGCCGGCGCGCCTGGCTACCGTTGTTTCATCAAAATCAGCTTCGCCCTTGACCATGGAGTCCAGCTCTTTCATGACCGCGCCGACGTCCTTCGTGGTGTCCATGCCCTGCTTGACTATTCCTGTCGCGCCGGTGTGTGCCAGCACGAGCGTTGGAGACGCAACAATTGCAGCAAAAGCCACGAATTTGATGTAGTTGTTCATTGGATGAAGTTCCTTAACTGACGCCGTTGTTTTGCACAAGGGTTTGTTAAAGCGTGTCGCGCTGGAAGCCCGGGATTTGACTCAATTGCCGGGCGCGCGACGCAATTCAACTCCTCGTCCATGCGTCAAGTTGGCAACTAGTGTGCCAATTGTTATCGTCAGTTCGGGCGAGGCCCTATGTCTTGAACGCGTCGTCAACAGGCACCTTGTAGGCTGTGGCCAACCGGTTGGTCATGTTGGCCAGGCCGACGACAGCGATCAGTTCATTCATCATTGCCTCATCAGCACCCTTGGCCCGGGCAGATGCGCCGTGGCTGGCCATGCAGTAGTCGCAATTGTTTGACATGGAAATTGCCGTGTAGATCAGTTCCTTGGTCAGCGGATCCAGAGCGCCGGGCCCCATGATGTCTTTCAGGCTGCTCCAGACATGCGCCAGCATACGCGGTTCATTGGCCAGATACTTCCAGAAGTTGTTGACGTCGGTAACGCCGCGCGTTGCACATATGTCATCATAAACTACGCGCACCTCGCGCGGGGCATCTGCCATTTCAATCGGGTTCATGTCTCGTTCATCTCCGTTCTGCCAGATTGTTGCACAACATAAACCGCAAACTTGCGCGCATGTGCGAGCTTTGCCAAGGAGGTACTTGATGATTCGGAAATTTGAAACGTCCATGCTGGGCGCGCTGGTGGTTGCCGGCGGTCTTGCGCTGGCGCCTGTTGGCGGCAATGCGCAAAGTGCGGACCAGATGCAGCAAATGTCAGTTGAGCAATTACTGCAGCGCCAACAGGTCTTGCAGGGTGAGCTCGACAATGGTGGCGGCAAGAAACAGAAGCGACAGCTTCGTCGTGTTCAGCGTGAACTTAAAAATCGCAACGAACAGGCGGCTCAACCACAGCCAGTCCAACCGCAACAGCAGCAACAAGAGGCGCAGCCGCAACAGCAGCAGCAACAGGCGCAGCCGCAACCTGCCCAACAGCAGCGGGCCAAACCGCAGCAGCAGCAGGCGCAGCCGCAACCTGCCCAACAGCAGCGGGCCAAACCGCAACGGCAGCAGCAGCCTGCTCAACAGCAACAACCTGCTCAGCAGCAGCAACAACAAGATGATGACGGCAATGTAAATCGTCAGGCGAGACAGTATCTGCGCAACAACGAAAATCTGCGCGGGATGGATGACAATCAGTTGCAGGCACACCTTCAAGATGGCCGGAATCTGTTGCAACAGGGAGGTTTGCGTGGCCGTCTTGAACGCCAGGTTCAAAAACAGGTTCAGGCAGCACAGTCTGAACTCGAGGGCCGGTCGCAAGTCACGCGGCAGCCAAAACAACAATCATCCGATGAGAACAATACCCGATCCAGAAAGAATAGCGATACTGACACGAACACCAATGCGAAGGCGCGCGAATTGCTGGCTGACAACCGACCTGCAGCTTCATTGCGCAATCCACAGTTGCGCGACAGGCTGGAACGTGCCCGCGCGATCATGGGAGACGGCGATCTCAACCGGCGCTTGTTCGCGCAGGTCCGCAGCATGGCCCGTGCAGATCGCGTTGAACTGCGTGATCGTATTGCCCGCCAGGGTCAGGATCGGGTCGAACAGCGTGAAAATCGGTTGGACGCTCGTGAACTGATAGGTGACAATCGCGATGTACGTGAACTGAATGATCGCCAGTTACAGAGGCGTATCAAGTCTGCCCGCGACCTGCTGGCAAATGGCTCGTTGCGTCCCGGTCAGGAACAACGTCTGCAGGATTTGTTGCGTGAAGATCGCCGTGAGAAGCGCCGCAGGCTGATGGCCGGTCGCGCAGACCGCAGGGAAAGATTGCGCCGCAACCGCGACAATAACCAGATCATCATCCAGATCCCGTCTGTACGCATCGGTCCCGACAGGGATGATATAGCTGCAGCCGAAGCTGATGATGAATTGCTCCAGCAGCAGTTGGTCGCACCGCCGCGCCGGCGTATTGAACGCAAGTTCTCGCGTCAGGATTGCCGCAGCGGCAGACCGTCGACGCGCGACTCGATGCCGGCAATTGAAGTGGACACGATCAATTTTGGCTTCAATGAATCGTTTGTACGCGGGGAGGAAATTCCCAACCTTGAACGTATCGGTGAAATTATCGAGCGTATTGTTGCGGCAAATCCGGATGAGGTGTTCCTCATTGAAGGTCACACAGATGCAGTCGGCTCTGCCGCCTACAATCTGGGCTTGTCGTCCAAGCGTGCCGATGCGGTTCGTGATGCCAT
>JBDNEZ010000235.1:0-5112 GCA_041690095.1 Anderseniella sp. | reverse complement strand
TGTCCTGCAGCCGGGTCCAGTTGACTGCGCATGGCACCGGGAGCGTCGCTTCGGCTATCGTGATCAGGTCATTCATGGGATGCCGCAGCTGCTTGGGAAATGGATCAGCTTGCTCACCCGATCAGGCCAGTCCGCCTAACCGGTCCGGGCGGAACCCGGTCCAGTGATCTTCGTCGGCGACCACCACGGGCGCCTGGCGATAGCCCATAACCTGGATAGTTCTGTGCGCCTCGCCATCCCGCGTCAGATCAATCTCTTCAAAGGCGATGCCGCGCGCTTCCAGCGCATGGATAGTGGCTCTGCTTTGCACACAGGCTGGTGTTGAATAAACAATTATCGTCATGCTTTCGTCCCCGTAGCAAATTCGGGCAGAGGAAAGGACGTGGGCAGAACGGGCTGGGATACCCAATCACGCGCACCCCGGGCCCTCCGCCCATGGTTATCGATCGTGCCTGGGCAGGTCTCCTGACTTGCGGCTCGGATGTCGCGACCCTCCTTCCCGAAGCGATGTACCTCAGTGGATCAACAGGCCGTGACTTGCCGCTTACAGTTGCGGGGGCAGTGTTGGTATCTCACCAACTTCCCTCTTAGCCCACGAGGTGAATCGTGGGAACCAAAGCAGCCTGATCTTGGCGCCGATAATCGGTCGATGTCAATATCTACATTTCCGGGTTTCACGGTTTCGGCGGAACGCATTCTGTGTTTGGTATGAGAATGCTCACTCTGCGGCCACGGCGGGTGTCAACTGGCACATGGCATCGGTGATATGACAGGCCAGGCTATCGATGGCGGCACTGGATTTTGATGATCTTATCAACCCGATATCGAACGTGCCCAGCGGCGGGAATCCGTCAGCTTCGGTTAGAATACGCATGCCGGGGCGCATACAGATTTCAGGGATGGCCGCGACGGCGAGCCCGGCGGTTACCGCCGACGCAATCGCCACCGAGTTTGAACTGGCATAGGCAAGACGATAAGGCCGCCCGATCATCTCCAGTCCATCCAGCGCCATCTGCCGCCAGGCGCAGCCGAATTGCGACAGGGCCATCGGCAGGATTTCACCGCGATGCACCGAATGGCGCGCAGAAGTCACCCATAACAATCGCTCGGAGCGGATGACCTGTGTATTGGCAACGTCGCATTCGCAGGTGATCATGGCCAGGTCCAGGTCACCGGACATGACCATTTCCACCATGGCGCGGCTGGTCTGGCAATTGACGTCCACCTGAACTTTCGAATTGGTGCGCGCAAATCGCGCCAGCACGTCCGGCAGGATCCGGTCGGCATAGTCATCCGGCGTGCCGAAGCGCACATGACCGGCAATCTCCGGTTTTGTAAAAACCGTCATCGCCTCGTCGTTCAACTGAATCATCCGGCGGGCATAGTCCAGCATCATCTGGCCATCGGCTGTCAGTGTATTGGACCGGCCGACACGCGCGATCAGCGGTTTGCCGACCAGCTCTTCCAGCCGCTTGACCTGCATGGAAACCGCAGACTGGGTGCGGCCGACCTGTTTCGCAGTGCGGGTGAAATTGCCGGTTTCCGCCAGTATGGCGAAGGTCTTGAGCAGGTCGACATCCAGATTGGGCAGCATGAAACATATCCATCAATATTGTTGATGATTGCCATAAATACTATTCGTTAGACTGATGCGAGGTCAAGCGTCATATTGAGGACAGTCAAAACGAAGTCCAACCTCGC
Source organism: Anderseniella sp. (assembly GCA_041690095.1). GTDB lineage: Bacteria > Pseudomonadota > Alphaproteobacteria > Rhizobiales > Aestuariivirgaceae > Anderseniella. The sequence goes on along the minus strand of JBDNEZ010000235.1, from coordinate 3,411 downwards.
CGCCTTCGAGCGGTGTACTGCGAAAGGCCAATAATCCGGCTTTCCGCCAACAGGAGAATAGTGCCATGACTGATTGCACCATCCAAAAGGTTCGCCCGGCAGCAAGCGGGTATTCACTGTCCACTCTGTTTCGCAACTGGCGTGCACGCTCGAAGATTCGCGCCATGCATAACCTGGATGACAGGATGCTGGCCGACATAGGCGTCAGACGAGACGAGATTATCTGGGCGTCGAATCTGCCGCTGACCGTGAATGCAGCACTTGAGCTGGAAAACTCTGCCTTTCGCCGCCGCCGGAAAACCCGCTTCAGCTAGAGCATGCTCTAAACTCAGAATCCCAACCTGCGATTGACAGAGTCCAGCAAATCATCGGCAGCGTTGCCTGACCCTGTTCGGGTGTCGCTGCCGATCGCATCATCCAGCGTAGTGCGGCCCCGGCCGATGGCATCGTCATCATAGGACGGGCGCTGGCTTTTGCTGCCGCCAGCCGCACCACCGCCGAGAATGTCGCGCAGCAGATCATCAAGGCCGCCACCGGATACCGGGCCTGGCTGTTGCGGTTGTGGAGCCGGTGTACGTTGCCGGCCTGAACCACCGCCCAATATGTCGCCGAGAATATCGCCCAGACCACCGCCTTGACCGCCGCGACCGCCGCGCGGCGGCTTCTGCTGCCCGCCACCGAGAATGTCGCCGAGAATATCACCCAGGCCGCCGCCCTGGCTTTCGCTCGACCCCCCGCGAGGGCTGGGCGCACCGGCACCGCCGGTCATCCGCTTGAAGATCGCACCCATGACCATGGACGCGATAATCGGCAGCATTTTCTTCAAAATGGCGCTGCCGATGCCGGTGGAACCGGCTGCCTGCATGGCAACTTCACGACTGACTTCCTTGCGGCCGAACAGATGGCCGAGAATGGCATTGCCGACGTTTTGAACCGTATTGAACTGAACCGCGTCATTGTCGTCGAGATAGCGTTCATGGCGCCCGCCCGACAGCGCTTCAAACAGCGACACCATGCCATCAGTTTCGCGGGTGGTGCGGCGCACACCGGACGTCACCATGGGGGCAAGTTCGGCGACGGCAGCCAGTGTCTGCTGGCGCGACAACCCGAACTGCTGGCCCAGCACTTCCAGACCCTGGCCGTTATGCGACCGGGCAATCATTTCAACGATATTCATGGCATTTACTCACTTTTTCAAGCTCTCGACTGGAAGCCAGTCTAATCATATCGCGCGTTTCAGCAATTCCCCGAATACATCACCCAGATCGGGTGTTGTCTTGCGCCGTGAGCGGCTGCGCTGTTTGCGGCGCTTGCGCGAGGTCTTGTAGGATTTGGCATAGGTGGAACGACTGCGCCGTCGCCGGCGTTTGGCTGGCACATGGGTGATGCCCTTGATGATGGCGTTGAGCAGCTCGGAGATGAAAGTCGACGTGGCACTGCCGGTAGCAACTGCCATATAGGTTTGCTGGCCGCGTTTGACCAGGGCTGCCACGCACAAAGTGGCCGCCAGCGTCATCATCCGTTCCATCTTGTCTTCGGTTATGCCGTGCGGCTTGCGCAAGGAGCGCGCCACCGTTCGCGCCCGCTCCAGCGAGCCATAGACATGGGCGAGGATTTCCTCGCCTTCTTCAACCGCTTCGCGCGACAGCAGGGCATCCGGGTTGGTGAGATAATCATCATGCTCGCCAGCCTCGATCACATCCAGCAGCAGTTCCATCTCGTCCGGGTCACGCGCCTTGACGGCCATTTTCGAGCCGATCTCGCGCACATGGGTTTTCAGAGCTTTTTCCGCCGTATCAACACTGTAGTCGCCGGCAAGCGCCAGCGCGCCGGCGGTCTTGCCATCATTGGACGCCAGTATGATGTCGATCAGTTCGGTGGCTTGGTTGCTCATTTTGAGTCCCTCCTCAACAGGTCCTGCGAAGCCAGATTTCTGACCAGTGTATAGGCGGTGATCGCGGCAGCCAGTCCGAAAATAACGTTGACGGCACCCATGCCAACCAGCGTGCCGGTTGCTCCGCCCCATGCCGCACCCAGATGCAGCAGCGGAATGGTACCGATGGTGGCCTTGCCCCAGTTGAACCACATCGACCATTGCGGCCGGTCGAGATTGTTGAATGCGGCCTGTGCCACAAATTGTGCCCCGGCAAATGCCCAGGTAATGGCAATGAAGCTGTAGTAGAACGTGATCAGTTCGGCTGCCGCCGGTGTGGCACTGAACCAGGCCGGCATTTTTCCGGCGACCGCGAGCAGCAGGATACTCACACTGACGGTATAAAGTGCTGCGAACAGCATGGCATCCTTGAGTGCCTGCCTGACGCGATCCAGGTGGCCGGCACCGTAATTCTGTCCGATGATCGGGCCGACAGCTCCCGACAATGAAAAGATGACACCGAACGCAACCGGCACCAGCCGGTTGATGACCGCGACGGCGGCCACCGCATCGTTGCCGAACGTTGCGGTGATGCGGGTCATGTAGGCAATCGCAAACGGGGTGGCGAGCTGGGTGGCGATAGCGGGCAGGGCAATGCGCATGATCGGGCGCAGGTTGTCTCTGATGGAGGCGATCCGGGGCCGCACCACAAACTGATGATGGCGATGCAGCGCATAAAGCCCGACCGCAAATGAAGCAAGGTTGGCAAACACCGTGGCAATCGCGGCGCCTGCAATCCCGAATTCCATCCAGAAAATGAAGATCGGATCCAGCACGGCATTGGCAATGGCTGTGACCAGTGTGACATACATGGCACGCTTGGGGTCGCCAATCGCGCGCAACACGAAGCTGACGGTAATCGCACCGGCCTGTAGCAGGAACCCGGGCGCGATGGTGATGAGATACAACCGCGCGAGTTCAAGCGCTTCGCCGGATGCGCCCAGAACAGACAGCATTGGCCGGGCAAACACTGCAACGCCAACGGCAACACCAAGTCCGGTCGCCAGGCTCAGGCACAACGCCGCTGATGCGGTTTCGCGCGCGCGGTCCTCGTCTCCGCGTCCCATGGCCTGTGCGACCAGGGCACCGGCGGCAATTGCCAGCCCGAGGCCGACCGACAGGTTTGAAAATACTATGGTACCGGCAAAGCCGATCGCAGCGGTAATCTCGATCTGGTTGAGCAGGGTCAGAAACCACAAATCAGCCAGATCAACCATGAACATGGCCATCAGTCCGATGGCGCTGGTCGCGGTCATGACGATCACGTGCCGCATGGTGGAGCCGGTGACAAACCGCGCGCCTATGCGCGATCCATTGGAAGGGGCGCTCATGCAGAGTTCTCTGCAACGCCAAGCTGTTGCAACCGGTCTTGCAAATCATCAATTCCGTTGAACAGTATGCCCGTCATGCCGGCTGCGGACGCGCCATTGCAATGGCGTTGCTTGTCGTCGATGAAATTACATTCCTGCGGCAAGCTG
>JBDNEZ010000234.1:0-5919 GCA_041690095.1 Anderseniella sp. | reverse complement strand
TGTCGTCGGCGCGAGGTCAGCCCTGTTTCTGCCGTGGCAGCGGCCGGGCCTGATCGTGGTGGACGAGGAGCACGAACCGGCTTTCAAGCAGTCGGAAGGCGTCAACTACCATGCCCGCGACATGGCGGTTCTATATGGATCGCTTGGCGAATTTCCGGTGGTGCTTGCCTCGGCTACACCGTCGCTGGAATCGCTGTGGAATGCCGGCAAGGGGCGTTATGGTCATGTTCGGCTTGACGCGCGGTATGGCAACGCGCAATTGCCTGATGTCAGTCTGCTCGACATGCGCGCCGAACAAATGTCGTCCGGTGAATGGATGGCTCCGGCTCTGGTGCAGGCTGTTGCCGAAACGCTGGGCAAGGGCGATCAGGCCCTGTTGTTCCTCAACCGACGTGGTTATGCGCCGTTGACCCTGTGCAGGACATGCGGGTTCCGGCTGGCATGCCCGCACTGTGCAAGCTGGCTGGTGGAGCACAGATTCAGGGGCCGGCTGGCCTGTCATCATTGCGGACATGAAGAACCGGTGCCGGATGCGTGTCCGTCATGCGGCAGTGAAAACACCCTGGTGCCGTGCGGACCGGGCGTTGAACGGCTGGCCGAGGAGGCCGCGCAAAGATTTCCCGATGCCAAAATTGCGATACTGTCGTCAGATCTGTCACGCGGCAATTTACTGATCGACACACTGCGCGCCATTGCGCGCGGCGACTACAATCTCATCATCGGAACACAACTGGTGGCCAAGGGGCACCATTTCCCACATCTGACACTGGCCGGAGTGATTGACGCTGATCTGGCGCTGGAAACGACGGACCCGCGTGCCGGCGAGCGTACATGGCAGATGCTGGCGCAAGTATCCGGCAGAGCAGGTCGCGGCGACAAGACAGGCCGCGCGCTGGTGCAGACCTATATGCCCGACCATCCGCTGATGCGGGCTCTGGCGGCCGGCGACCGCGATGGTTTCCTGGCCCATGAGAGCGAAATCCGCGAACGCTCCATGCTGCCGCCGTTCGGTCGCATGGCGGGCATTATCATATCCGGTACTGACCGGGACGAAACCGACCGGTTTGCGCGCAGTCTTTTAAGGGCGGTGCCGGAGGCCAGTGATGTGCGGGTGTTGGGGCCGGCGCCCGCTCCATTGTCGATGATACGCGGCCGCCACCGGTTTCGATACCTGGTGATGTGTGCCCGTGAGGTGGATATCCAGGCCTATCTGCGCCAGTGGCTTGGCGGGGTCAAACCCAGAGGCTCACTCAGGCTGGCAATTGATGTTGACCCCTACAGTTTTCTGTAGGGTCAGGATGGTTTTCATGGCGTCACAGCAAAATGCGATCAGATGAACCCGGTGTGCCCCAGCTGGCAGACGGTGATCCGGATTCGCGCGAGTGCTGGTTGTCTGATTTGGCGCGTTTGGCTTCGACGGACTTTGCGTAATGCAAGGCTGCCTTGGGCAGCTTCTTGGCATAAATGCCGGCATTATAGTAGCCGACAGACCCACGGTTGAGCGCCTTGCGCAAATAGCGCAGGCCATAGTGCAGGTTGGTGTCGGGGTCATACAGTGCTGCGCAGTGGCCTTTGTATCCGATGCCGCGCGCGGTCTGGCATTTGAGCTGCATCAGTCCGATTTCACCGGCAGCGCCGGTCACGTTGGCGCGAAAACTCGATTCCTGCAATACGACCGCCAGTGCGGTGTCGACCGGTACGCCGGCGCCAGCAGCGTGCACCTCGATTTTTGCAAGAATGACAGGCCGGTGGCGGGGGATGTTTAAACGCGGCTTGACCGCAACCTTTCGCGTGGGCGCCGCAGCTTTTTTTGCTGCAGGTTTGCCGGGAGACCGGTTATCAACGCGTCTGTCTGTTTTTGCAGTCTGAGAATTTGTGGCTTTAACCTTGCTGACGGGCGCTGCAGGCTTGGCTGTCGCTGTCAGGGGCAGGCAGATTGATGCCGACAGCGCAATCGCGCTGAATAGTTTTTTTGATGTCATGTCTGATTTACTCCGCTAATTTTACCGCGACAGGGTGCACAGACGGCAACCCTTGTGACGCTGTGCCAGCGCGTCGCCGACAGAAATTTTCGTTGTTGACGTCATGTAATTGTCATATCTGGATGTGCCGCCGCTTGACTCTTTTCGCATGAGGTTGGCTTTTCCTGTTCCAACCAAAATCAAAAACCTGATCATTTCTAAAGTGTTAGAGCGCTGTTGGTCCCCTTGACCCCTGTTGCCTCGACGGTTTCGCGCAAGCATTAATGAAATGTCTAAGATTTGAGTGAAGCTTGTACCGACAGTTTGTGGGCGACATTGTGTCAGAGATTGCGGCAATCCGCCGCCATGTCACAGTTGCGCCATGCATGTGCCTGTGCTAGATCGAGCCCGCAACTGGTGAAGCGCGGCTTGCCGGGTTAATCGGTTGCGGGGAATTACCAAAACAAGTCAGGTATTTGCGCCGGTCCCGGCGCTGCCTTCAGTCCGCGAAACAGCCAAAGCGAGTAAACCACCACGTGACGGCTCAAGAACACAAAGCAACAGGCATGCCGGGGCGTTACGCCACGGCGCTGTTTGAATTGGCGCAGGAATCCAACTCGATCAGTCAGGTTTCGGCTGACCTGGATTCATTTGCCAGCATGCTGAAGTCATCCGAAGACCTGACCCGGCTGGTGCGCAGCCCGGTGTTCGGTGCCAGCGATCAGATCGCGGCGTTGACTGCGATTTTCGCGCAGGCAGGAATCAGCTCGATTGCAACGAATTTTATCAAGCTGGCGGCCAAGAATCGCCGGCTTTTTGCTGTCAGCCACATGATCAGCGCCTTCAGGTCGCTGGTTGCTGCTTCGCGCGGTGAAATTGCAGCTGAGGTTGTGTCTGCTGAAAAGCTTTCCGCTGCACAGCTTGCCAAGCTAAAGTCTGAACTCAAGGCTTCGGTGGGCTCCGATGTTGAGCTCGCCAGTACTGTTGATCCGTCGATACTCGGCGGGCTTATCGTCAAAGTCGGTTCTCGTATGGTCGACAATTCACTTCGTACCAAACTCCAGAACCTCAAGGTTTCCATGAAAGGGGTCAGCTGATGGATATCCGCGCCGCCGAGATTTCCTCGATACTCAAAAAACAGATCAAGGACTTTGGCAAAGAAGCCCAGGTCTCCGAGATCGGTCAGGTGTTGTCCGTTGGTGACGGTATCGCCCGTGTCTACGGTCTGGACAATGTGCAGGCCGGTGAGATGGTCGAATTCCCCGGTGGTATCATGGGTATGGCCCTGAACCTGGAAGTCGACAATGTCGGTATCGTTATTTTCGGTTCCGACCGTCACATCAAGGAAGGCGACACGGTCAAGCGGACCGGTGCCATTGTGGAAGTGCCCGTCGGCAAGGAACTGCTTGGACGCGTGGTTGACCCGCTCGGAAATCCGATCGACGGCAAGGGCCCGATCAAGGCGACACAACGCCAGCGTGTGGATGTCAAGGCGCCGGGCATTATCCCGCGCAAGTCCGTGCATGAGCCAATGGCAACCGGCCTCAAGGCTGTTGATGCACTGATCCCGGTAGGCCGTGGCCAGCGCGAACTGGTCATTGGTGACCGTCAGACCGGCAAGACCGCCATTCTGCTCGACACTATTCTCAACCAGAAGCCAATTCACCAGAATGGCCCTGAAGAAGACAAGCTGTACTGTGTTTATGTGGCGTGCGGGCAGAAGCGCTCCACCGTTGCCCAGTTTGTCAAGATTCTTGAAGACAATGGTGCGCTGGAATATTCCATCATCGTTGCTGCGACCGCGTCTGACCCGGCACCGCTGCAGTTCCTGGCCCCGTTTGCCGGTTGCACCATGGGTGAATATTTCCGTGACAATGGCATGCACGCCCTGATCGGCTATGACGATCTGTCAAAGCAGGCCGTCGCCTATCGTCAGATGTCACTGCTGCTGCGCCGTCCACCGGGACGTGAAGCTTATCCAGGTGACGTTTTCTATCTCCATTCACGTCTGCTGGAACGGTCAGCCAAGCTGAATGAAGACAATGGCTCGGGCTCGCTGACCGCGCTGCCGATCATTGAAACCCAGGCCAACGACGTGTCTGCCTATATCCCGACCAATGTGATTTCGATCACCGACGGCCAGATTTTCCTGGAAACCGACCTGTTCTATCAGGGCATTCGTCCAGCGGTGAACGTGGGTCTGTCGGTGTCGCGGGTTGGCTCTGCTGCCCAGATCAAGGCGATGAAGCAGGTTGCCGGCAAGATCAAGGGCGAACTGGCACAGTATCGTGAAATGGCGGCATTTGCGCAGTTTGGCTCGGATCTTGATGCTGCGACGCAGCGTCTGCTGAACCGCGGTGCGCGCCTGACAGAACTGCTCAAGCAGCCGCAGTTTTCGCCGCTCAAGACCGAAGAGCAGGTGGTTGTGATCTATGCCGGTGTGAACGGTTATCTCGACGCCATTGCAGTCAACCAGGTTGGTGAATTCGAGCAGGGCCTGTTGCGTCTTGTGCGTGACAGCCATGGTGATCTGCTGGAGGCACTGCGCACCAAAAAAGAAGTTACCGACGAGATCGGCGCGCAGTTGAAGTCAGTCGTTGACGACTATGCCAGGGCATTCGCAGCCTGATTGATGCTGTTCGTAGAGATCAACTGAGGGAAAATCAGGGACCATGGCCAACCTCAAGGACCTAAGAAACCGGATCGCATCGGTTAAGGCAACGCAGAAGATCACCAAGGCGATGCAGATGGTGGCGGCTGCGAAGCTGCGCAAGGCGCAGGATGCTGCTGAAGCTGCACGCCCGTATGCGTCACGTATGGGCAGTGTTCTGGCCAATCTGTCAGCGGCCATGGAAGGCCGCGAAGGCGGCTCTGCGCTGATGGCGGGAACCGGCAGGCAGGATACGCATCTGCTGATCGTTTGTACGGCTGAACGCGGGCTTTGCGGCGGGTTCAACTCGAATATAGCCAAGCTGGCGCGTGACCATGCCGACCGGCTGATTCGCGATGGCAAGACCGTCAAGATCATCAGCGTCGGTAAAAAGGGCTATGATGTCCTGCGGCGCAAATACGAACATCTTATTGTTGATCGCGTCGACCTGCGCGAAGTCAAACGGGTTGCCTTCGGCAATGCGCACGAGATAGCCGTCAAGGTGTTGTCGATGTTCGATGATGGCGAATTCGACGTCGCGACGCTGTTTTATTCCGAGTTTCAGTCGGTGATGACACAGATACCGACTGCCTTGCAGATCATTCCCGCCAATGTGGCAACGTCGGAAGGCAGCGCTGGCGAAACGGTTGATCTGGGCGGTGCGGTTTATGACTACGAACCGGACGAAAGCGAAATTCTGGAAGAATTGCTGCCACGCAATATTGGCGTACAGATTTTCCGGGCTCTGCTGGAAAATGCAGCGTCCGAACAAGGTGCGCGCATGTCCGCGATGGACAGCGCGACCCGCAATGCAGGTGAAATGATTGACAAGCTGACGATGAGCTACAACCGTCAGCGTCAGGCTCAGATCACCAAGGAACTGATTGAAATCATCTCGGGCGCAGAAGCGCTCTGATTAGTCGAGATACCAGGCTTTAGGGAAGGACCCGAAACATGGCCAAAGCACCAGCCAAGACAGCACCTGCCAAAAAGGCGGCCGCCAAAACTGCTGCCATAAAGGCGCCTGCCAAGAAAGCAACCGCTGCCAGCGGAGCCACCGGCAGGGTCGTCCAGGTTATGGGCGCCGTCGTTGACGTTCAGTTCGACGGCCATCTGCCTGAAATTCTCAACGCGCTGGAAACCGACAATGGCGGTAACTGCCTGGTACTGGAAGTGGCGCAGCATCTTGGTGAAAGCACCGTGCGCACCATCGCCATGGACGCTTCCGAAGGTCTGATGCGCGGCCAGCCGGTCATGGATACCGGTGGTCCGATTGAAGTGCCGGTCGGCGTCGAAACCCTGGGTCGC
>JBDNEZ010000233.1:0-22696 GCA_041690095.1 Anderseniella sp. | reverse complement strand
ACTTGGGCAATGGCGAGTTCCATGGGGAACTCGCGGCCATCCTTGTGAAGTCCGATGAGTTGCCGTGGCCCCTGATCAATGAACTTTTTTATTCCGGTTTCAAGATAAGTTCGCAGGTAACCATCGTGTTGTTCTCTTCGGGCTTGCGGCATCAACACAGAAATATTGCGGTCAATCATTTCCTTTGCCGAATAACCAAACGTCTTTTCGGCAGCAGGGTTGAAGGTCCTGATAGCGCCTTTTTCATCGATCGTAACGATGGCCCGCGGAACATTTGCCAGGATCTGGTCAACCTCTGCCTTCTGTAACCGGCGGGCTTCCTGTGCCTTTTTGCGCTCGGTGATGTCGATGACAACACACTGAGTTGCACTCCGCCCGCACCACTCAACCAGCATCGCCCGGAGTTCAAGCCAAATTTGAGAACCGTCTTTCCTGACGCCCGCGACCTCATAGAACTCCGGCGCGCAATCGCCCTTCTGGCGGGCCATTGCGTAACCCCACAGACGCTCGCGTTCCTCCGGGGCGAACATCTGACCAATGTTTTCAAGGGCAAGGAGATCCTCTGGACTCTCATAGCCCAATATGTCCGCCAGGGCCTGGTTGGCGAACAGGAAATTCCAGTCATTGCGAAGGAACACACCCTGAATTGACCCCTCGATCAGGTTACGAAACTGCCTCTCGCTTTGTTCCAGGGTCTTCTGGGCCTCCACCTCGATTGTCCTGTCAGTGCCTGTTCCCCGGTAGCCCATGAATGTCCTGTCGGCATCGAACACGGGCTTGCCACTGATCTGGATATGCCGGGTGCTGCCATCGGCGAGCTTGTTCTCGTATTGGAAATCGCGGAACTGGCGGTGGTTGGCTAGGTCATCAAGGTGCTGGCACCAAGGGTCATCAAGCGTGCCGGGATCGGCAAACTCTTCACGGGTCTTGCTGATGATATCTTCACGGGCAACCGGGAGTATCTCGAAGAACCTGTCAGACAGGAAGGAAAAGTGCAGATTGGCGTCCATTTCCCAAATCCAGTCGCTGGCCATTTCCGCCACGTCTTTGAACCTGGATTCACTTTCCTTCAGGGCCGTATCCGCCAGCCGTCGCTCGACGACTTCCTTTTCCAACAACAAAGCCGTCTCCAGACGACGTCCCACCGCACTGGCGATATTCGAGAATCCGATGAGCCCCACCGCAAACAGACCGGCCAAAACCGCCAAATATCTGGGATTCAGCCCAATGATTTCCGTTCCCGACGCATCGGTCGGGAAAAAGTAGACCCCTGCCATGGCCGTGTAGTGCATACCGGCAACGGCCAAACCCATCAGCCAGGCGCTGGCGATCCTCTTCCAGTGCAAATAGTGTTCGGATGTCCGCTCGTTGGTGAGAAATTTGCCATACAGCGCCCCAGTTGCAAGCAGAACGGCGATAAAAATGGAAGTGACAAACAGGACGGGGTCGTATTGCATCACCGCATCCATTCGCATGGCCATCATTCCGGAGTAGTGCATCGCCCCGACGCCGGCTCCCATGAAGGTTCCACCGATGACCAGTTGCGCCGTTTTCAACTGCTCTCTACTTATGACACAGAGAGCTACTCCACTGGCGGCAATGGCTGGAATGATGGATACAAGCGTAATCAGGGGGTCGTAAACAACTGCTTTTGGCAGGTTGAACGCCAGCATCGCGATAAAATGCATGCACCAAATACTGCTGCCCATCGTTACGGCACCGGTCGCCAGCCACGCGGACTTGGTGATGTATCCTTTCGCCGCCTTGACCCGGTCTGAAAGCTCCAGCGCGCCAAACCATCCCAAGGCAGCAACGAAGATCGAAAGCGCGACCAACGCCCAGTCGTAGCTGCCGACCAAAGCACTCTCAAGGTTTGCGCTGTTGTCAATGAACTTTATAATAACTACCCCCAAATACTAACTGGCCCTGGCATTCTGTTTGGTTGCTGCCGGGAACAGGAAATCGATATTAATTCGTTCATCATCCACAACACAATTGCCGGGCTTCAGTGCCAGTAATCATCGTTACAAACGTTGCCCAAAAGAAATTCTCGAAATACCCCTGGCAAGATGTATGTTCATGTCACCTCCAAATGAATTTGGGGCAATACTCTTTACGAAATGACTGCATTGGTGGTTGATTACAATTTTGGTAAATATGCTATTAATATCAAAGGAGCTGCTTTGAGGGATCCAGCAACCTTCCGCAATGTGATGAACCGCCTGATCGATCAGCTCGATGCCATCAGATCAATCGGAATGCGGAAATGGGCGCACAAGGGTCAACATTGAGGGCTGCTGGTATTATACCAGATCTCAGTAACAGCGACCCATTTCACCAGAGCGATTTTTTCCGCCGGCAAGGCGCGTGTCGCGCCGTGGTACATGTACCACAAGCGGCGCGCAACGCAGCTGGCGGGAAAAAGCGCCCGGCCCTCCGGGTGGGTCAAAGCGGCCCATCGGGTGCGTTGCATTGCTTGCCTGATGCACCGCATCGTGCTGCGCACTGCGCGTGCCCGAGTGAACCGCTATGATCCCATGAAATGAGCCGCTGTTACTGAGATCTGGTATAATGTGCATTCCGGTTTTCACCGATCAATGTCCAAATGAACTGCGCCCCGGTGCTGCATCCAGCAGCAGTTTAGTGTAGGGATGGGCCGGTTTGGCATAAACACTGGCCGTCAGTCCCTGCTCAACGACTTCGCCATGTTGCATGACCATGATGCGGTCGCAGATTTGTGCCGCGACGCGCAAGTCATGGGTGATAAACAACATGGCCAGATCGAAGCGTATGCGCACATCATCAAGCAGTTTCAGCACCTGCGCCTGAACCGACACATCAAGCGCCGACACCGCCTCGTCGGCAATCAGCACTTTCGGTTCCATGGCGAGTGCACGGGCTATGCAGATGCGCTGCCGCTGACCGCCGGAGAACTGGTGAGGAAACCGGTCCAGCGCCTGTGGCGACAGCCCGACAATTTCCATCAGATCGTGCGCGCGTTCCAGGGCCTCTGCATGTGACGTGCCAAAATTCATCGGCCCTTCGACAATGGACTGCCCCACGGTGCGGCGCGGGTTCAGCGAGCGATAGGGATCCTGAAACACCACCTGCACATTGCGGCGGTAGGACCGCAACTGCGACTGGGACATTTTTGCAATGTTGTGGCCGTCGATCAGAACTTCACCGCTGGTCGGATCAACCAGGCGCACGATACAGCGCGCCACCGTGGATTTGCCGGATCCCGATTCGCCGACCACCCCGAGGGTCTCTCCGCGCCGGACTTCCAGTTCCACATGCTTTGCCGCGTGAACCACGCGGCCGCCGCCGAACCAGCCAAGTTTGCCATACACTTTTTCAAGACCTTTGGTCTCCAGTATCGGCTCACCACCGGTAATCGGCGTCCGTTTCGGTGGCGTCAGGCTGGGGACAGACGCAATCAGCATTTTCGTGTATGGCTCGCGCGGTTTTGTCAGCACCTGGGTCGCGGTACCCTGTTCCACAACCTTGCCGTCCTGCATCACCACGACCCGGTCAGCGATTTCGGCAACCACACCGAAATAATGGGTGATGAACAAAACCCCGGTGCCGTGGCGTTTCTGGATATCCTTGATCAGGTCGAGAATCTGGGCCTGTGTCGTCACATCGAGCGCGGTTGTCGGCTCATCGGCAATCAGCAGCGCGGGTTCCAGTGCAAGCGCCATGGCAATCATGATGCGCTGGCGCTGGCCGCCGGACAATTGGTGCGGATAGCTGTCGATCATCTTGTCAACATCCGGCAGACCGACATCGTTCATCACCTCGATGATCCGGTCGCGGCGCTCCGACGCAGACATCGAGGTGTGGATTTCCAGCATCTCGCCAATCTGGTCGCCAACCTGCATCACCGGATTGAGTGCCGTCATGGGTTCCTGGAAGATCATCGCCATTTTCACACCGCGCAGATCGCGCAGTTCGGTTTCGGATTTTTCCAGCAGATCTTCACCCAGCAGCATGACTTCACCGGCCACCGGGGTCAGTTCCTTGCGCGGAATCAGGCCCATGACGGTTTGCGCACTCACCGATTTTCCGGATCCCGATTCACCGACGACGCAGACGATTTCACCACGCCCGACACTGAGCGAGATGTCTTCGATGGCAAACTCCCGGTCCGCGCCTTTCGGCAAGGTTACAGTCAGGCCGCGAATATCAAGAACCGGTTGCGCAGGATTTTTGGCCGCCATCACATTTTCCTCGCAATACGCGGGTCAAGCGTGTCACGTAGGCCGTCGCCGACCGTGTTGACCGCGAGCACCGTCAGCGCCAGCGCGATACCGGGGAAAAAGATGATCCAGGGTGACAGCTGGAAGTAGGTTCTGCCTTCCGACATGATATTGCCCCAGCTTGGAATTTCCGGCGGAATGCCTGCGCCGAGAAAACCCAGTATGGATTCCGTCAGCATGGCCGATCCGCAGATATAGGTTGCCTGCACAATAAGCGGCGCGATGGTGTTGGGCAGGATGTGCCGCAGCAGAATCAGATGAGTGCGGGTGCCGGCCGCAATGGCGGCTTCCACATAGGGTTCTTCACGCACGGTCAGCACCACCGCGCGCACCAGCCGGACCACTCTGGGAATTTCCGGAATGACAATGGCGATGATGACGGTGAACAAGGTCGCACCCGACAGGGAAATCAGGGCAATGGCCAGTAATATGCCGGGGATCGCCATCAGCCCGTCCATGACCCGCATGATGATGGCATCCAGCCAGCGCATATAGCCCGATACCAGTCCGATCATCAGCCCGAACACAACAGCAACAATCGCCACGGCAAGGCCAACCACCAGCGAGACACGGGCGCCATAAATGACCCGCGACAGCACATTGCGGCCGAGGTAATCGGTGCCGAACCAGAATTCAGCGGATGGCACTTTCAGGCGAACTATCGGATGGATTGCCACCGGATCGGATGCCAGCATCGGTCCGAATACAGCGATCAGCACCATGATCACCAGCAGCAACCCGCCCCAGAAGACCGACGGATGCTTCCACATCAGGGAGGCCAGACTGGCGTCCTTGCGCGAGGTCAGCGAGGCCTCGGCGGAGATTGAAAAATCAACCTTGTCTGTTGGTGTGCTCATCAGTATTTGATCCTTGGGTCAAACAAGGTGTAACTCAGGTCAATCAGCAGGTTGATCAGGATATAGACGAAACTGAATAACAGTATGAGCCCCTGGATAATCGGATAGTCGCGTTTGAGAACCGCATCCAGCACCAGCCTGCCAAGGCCGGGTATATTGTAGACGCTTTCGGTCACCACAACACCACCGATGAGCAGCGCGATACCCAGACCTATGACTGTGACGATGGGCACCGCTGCATTGCGCACGGCATGCTTCATCAGCACCTTGAATTCGCTTTGCCCCTTGGCGCGCGCGGTGCGCACATAATCTTCCTGCAGCACTTCCATGACCGAGGCCCGGGTCATGCGGGCAATCAGGGCAATGAAGATGACCGACAAGGTTACGGTGGGCAGGATGATATGCCGGAAAAACGGAATGACGCCATCGGTAAACATCGACTTGTAGCCCTGCACAGGCAGCCACCTGAGTTGAATCGACACGATGTAGATCAGAATATAACCGAGGACGAACACCGGGATCGAAAAACCGGCAACCGAAAACAGCATTACGGCCCGGTCAATCAGGCTGCCCTGTTTCCAGGCGGCCAGCGTCCCGAGCGGAATGGCGACGACAATCGTAAAAATGATGGTCGTCAGGGAGAGCATGATCGTCGGCTCAAGCCGTTGGGCTATCAGGGTCGACACCGGTAGATTGGTAAAAATGGAAATGCCGAGATCACCGCGTATCAACTGGCCGATCCACTTGGTAAACTGTACGACAATCGGATCGTTGAGGCCGAGGTTTTCCCTGATCCGGATAATGTCTTCGGCGGTGGCGTAATCGCCGGCAATCACCGCAGCCGGGTCACCGGGCGACAGTCGCAGCATCAAGAACACGAACAGTGCCACAACACCCATGACGGGTATTGTCGCCAGAATTCGCTTGAGAATATAGAAAACCACAAGCAGCTCCGTTCCTGATTGCTAAAAATTGAATTAGGCACGGCGGCAATGATACATGTCGCCGTGCCTCAAGTCATGTGAGCAGATCTATTCGACCGACATGTTCCAGAAGAACTGAACCGGCGACTTGATCAGGCCCTTGACGTTGTTCTTGTAGGCAACCGGCGTAAAGAACTGTCCAAGTTCACCGGACGCGCCGATGGCCCAGAGACGTTCCTGAACCTTTTCAGCCGACACCTTCTTCTCTTCGGCAGATTTGGCTTTCGAGTAGGCCGAACGAGCTGCTTCAAGCTCTTCATCCTTCGGCCAGCCGAACCAGCCCTTTTCCGGGTCGCCGGAGAAGGCAATCGACATCGGATCCATCACGTCAGCGCCGATCCACCATGTGTGGAAAATGTTCCAGCCGCCGTCGGCAACCGGATCGCGTTTTGCACGCCGCGACGTCAGCGTTGACCAGTCCATGGCCTGCACGTCCACCTTCATGCCGATATTGCGCAGCTTTTCTGCCGAAATCAGCGAGAAAGCAGACAATAGCGGAATGTCTGTCGGTTGCATGATAACAACCGGTGTGCCGTCATAACCGGCTGCCGACAATGCCGCCTTGGCCTTGTCAATGTCACCGGTCGCCATGACCTCGGATCCTATGTCGTTTTCCAGCGGCGTGCCGCACGGATACACCGAGTAGCAGGTCTTCCAGTACTTCTGGTCACCCACGGCCCCTTGCATGTAATCTTCCTGCTTCATCGCCATGATGGCGGCACGACGAACCTCTGCCTTGTCGAAAGGCGGCAACAGATTGTTGAAGCGGGCGAAGCCGATACTGCCGAGCGGGTCGTTGACTTCGACAACAAGATCTTCATTTGCCGCAAGCAATGGTGCCAGATCATTGGCAGGCTGCTCGAAGTAATCCACCTCACCGTTGATCAGGGCGTTCATGGCCGTGGTCTGGTCCGGGAAATAGGTCCATTCCACACGATCCACCTTGGCGATCTTGCCGCCGGATGCCGCATCAGGCGCTTCGGAGCGCGGCTTGTAGTCGGCAAACTTCTTGTAGACCACTTTCGAGCCCGGCACCCAGTCTTCCTTGACGAAGACAAACGGGCCGGAGCCGGTGTAATCATCAATCTGCTTGAACGGATCGGTTTCGGCCACCCGTTTGGGCATGATGAACGGCACGTTGGATGAAATCTTGCCAATCGATTCAAGCACGAGACCAAATGGCTCTTTCAGCTTGAACTGGAATGTGGATGCATCAACGGCAACCATCTCGCCCATGGCACTCATAAGCTGCTGACCCATACCGTCACGGGCACCCCAGCGTTTCAGCGAGGCAATGACATCATCAGACGTCACATCGGCACCATCATGGAACTTCAGACCGTCACGCAGTTTGAATGTCCAGGTCATTTTGTCATCGGACACTTCGTAGGTATCAACCATCTGCGGTTGCGGTTCGAACTTTTCATTCATCGCAAACAGCGTGTCGTATATAAGGTAACCGTGGTTTCGTGTTATATAGGCGGTGGTCCAGATCGGATCCAGGTTCTTCAGATCCGCATGCGGGATAACCCGTAATACACTTTCCGCCTGCGCAGGCAGGGCCGGTCCGGCCACCACAGATGCCAATACAGCTGCGGCTGCCAAAACATGTCGTCTCGTCCAGCGTAACATTAATATTACCTCCTCTTTGAACTGCCGGTCTTTACCATTCAGGTTTCTGACCTGGAGCGCAGTCTGTCTGGCTTGGGGGAAGAGAGTCAACGGTTGACTTTCATATTAAAAAAACAAATGCATGGCTGCCCTGCTCTTGTGCAAGTGCCTGCACTTGTTGTTGAATTCCGCGCCGGTTTGTATGCAGCAAGGAGACCATGCATGGCTGAATTCCCGTTATGGCAGTTGAGTGCCTGTGATCTGGCAGCGAAAATCGCTGCGGGCGATGTGTCATCCACCGATGCGGTGACGCAAACCGTCGAGCGCATGCGCGCTGTAAACCCGAAACTGAATGCCGTGGTCGATGATCTTGGTGATGACGCCATTGCCCAAGCCAGGGCCCATGATGAGCAGATGGCCAGGTCAGGGCCCATCGGCCCGCTGCATGGTGTGCCGGTTACCATCAAGGAAAACATCGATCAGACGGGCCGCGCCACGCCCAACGGGGTCGAGGCCTACAAGACCATCATTGCGCCGGATGATTCACCGGTGGTGCGAAACTTCAGGAAGGCCGGCGCAATTGCCATCGGCCGCACCAACACACCGGAATTTTCGTTTCGCGCCACAACGGCCAACGAACTGCACGGGCGCACGTTTTCTCCATGGAACGACTGGGCGTCATCCGGTGGCTCGTCAGGCGGGGCCTCAACAGCCGTGATGTCCGGCATGGGCTCGATCGCACACGGTAATGATATTGGCGGCTCGCTGCGCTATCCTGCCGCGGCAACCGGGTCAGCGACAGTAAAACCCGGCCTCGGGCGCGTGCCCGCGTGGAACCCGTCGCAAACCGCTGAGCGTGGCCTGCTGGCACAGATCATGTCGGTGCAAGGCGTCATCGCACGTGAAGTCAGGGACGTGCGAGCGGGCATGCGGGCGCTGGTGGAATATGACCCGCATGATCCTTGGATGGTACCGATGCCGTTCGACGGTCCGGCGCTGGGTGCCAAGCCCAAGGTGGCGTTCACGAAAAACATGTACGAGTTCGAGCTTCATCCGGCAGTTGAACAAGCGCTTGATACGGCCCGCGATTGCCTGGTTGATGCAGGCTACGAAGTGGTTGAGGCCGACATGCCGGACTTGCGTGAGTGCGCACGCGACGGGGCTCGCTCGCTGTTCGGCGAGGTGAAGGTGATGCTGGGTGACGAGATCATCAAGCAAGGTTCGGATACATTGAAAAAGATTTTCGCCGACTATTACGAGGTGTTCGAGCCGCATGAGGGCAAGGACCTGCTGGTCGCCATGGGCAAGCGAAATCACTATCATCGCCAGTTCAACCTGATGTTCCAGGATTATCCGCTGGTGCTGACACCCTTTCTGCCCACCCCGACTTATGAATGGGACCGCGATGCGCAGGGAACCGAAGGTGTCAGGGAGACGCTTGAAGCGGGCATCTACTCAATTGCCTTCAACTATCCCGGCCTGCCGGCGGGCATTATTGCAGCCAACTACAATGACGGTTTGCCGGTCGGCGTGCAGATCGTCGGCGCGCGCTTCCGCGAAGACCTGATCCTTGATGCATGCGAGGAAATCGAATCCCGCGTCGGCATCATGGCCAGGCATCTGTTTGACCGGGAAGGATGAGCGGTATGAAGCGCCCACGTATCGCGGTTGCCGGGTTCCAGCACGAAACCAATACTTTCGCTCCCATCCCGACGCCGTTTGAAACATTCAGGTCAGGTGGTGCATGGCCGGCCATGAAACTGGGTTCCGAGGTCATCGATACCCTGTCGGGTCTCAACCTACCCATGGGCGGGTTTCTCGATGAAGGGGATGATTTTGACATTGTTCCGATCATCTGGACGTTCGCTGAACCAGGCGGATACGTCACCGACGATGCATTTGATCGCATTTCCGGGATGATTGTCGACGGGATCAGGCAGGCGGGTGACATTGACGGGGTCTACCTCGATCTGCACGGGGCAATGGTGACCCAGTCGCACGAAGATGGCGAGGCGGAACTGTTGCGCCGCATCCGTGAGGCAACCGGACCGGCATTGCCGATCGCTGTCAGCCTCGACCTGCACGGCAATCTGTCGAGAGCCTTCTTTGAGCGGGCATCATCGGTTGCCATCTACCGCACCTATCCGCATGTCGACATGGCAGACACCGGCGCGCGGGCGCGCAAGTTGCTGCGCGAAGAGCTTGACCGCGGCACGCCATATGCCAAAGCCTGGCGGCAACTCGACTACATCATTCCCATTCAGGCGCAATCGACCCGGCGGCAGCCGGGAGGCAGGCTGTACGCCATGTTGCCGGGCCTGCAGTCAGATGGCGTCAGTTCCATCGACTTTGTGTTTGGATTCCCACCCGCCGATGTTTCCGATTGCGGCTGTTCGGTGTTTGCCTACGGTACCGACAGCCAGGCGGTCGACAGTGCAACCGACACCATGATTGCGGCGCTGCGCGCGGCTGAAGACGAACTGCATAATCCGCTGGTTCCGGCTGCCGAAGCCGTGGCAAAAGCCCGGCAGCTTGCAGGTGCTGCATCAAAACCGGTTCTGATTGCCGATGCACAGGACAATCCCGGCGCAGGTGCCACGGGAGATACAACCGGCATGCTGGCAGCGCTGGTTGAAGGGGGCGCGCAAAAAGCCGTCATCGGCATGCTGTGGGATCCCGAAACGGCAGACATGGCCCATGCTGCAGGCAAGGGTGCGGAAATTGACGTGGCCATCGGCGGCAAGTTTCCACAATTGGGCACCGGCCCGTTCAAGGCCAGGGTGCGCGTCGAGGCGCTGTCGGACGGGCAATTTGTCTTCACCGGGCCGATGTATGGCAAGGCACATGCCAATCTCGGCCCGATGGCTGCGCTCAAGGTGCTCGACAGGGACTGCGACGTAACCGTGGTGGTGGGATCAAACCGCACGCAGAACGCTGATCAGGCGATCTTTACGCATATGGGTATCGATCCGGCCAAACAGGCCATCGTCGTTGTGAAAAGTGCGGTGCACTTTCTGGCCGCCTATGAACCGATTGCAGAAACCGTCATCTTTGCAGAAAGCCCGGGCGCAAACCCCTGTCAACTTGATCGCATTCCGTTCACCAGGTTGCGCAAGGGCGTGCGCCTGGGGCCAAACGGCCCGGCATTCTGACCGGCAAGCCGACCGACCTGATCAGGCAGCGAGGTGAGGCTTGTCTCGTGGTGGCAGCTGGAATTGCAAAGGTCCGGCCGAGCACTTCTATGAAACGTTACACTGCAGTCGTCGAGCCACGATCCTTGAGCTCACTTGCCACCTGTTGATTGAAGGTATCCGGCGGCATGCCGGTATCGCTCATCTGCACCAGACTGCCGGCGGCGATGCTGCCGATTCTACGCGCCGGCAACCGTATCGTGGTGAGGCCGGGTTCCAGATGGGCGGAGCCGCGAAAATCACCAATGCCGACAATTGAAATATCGTCGGGTATGCGAACACCTTCCGCATAACAGGCATAGAAGGCGCCATGGGCGATGATGTCATTGCCGCACACAATTGCGGTGGGGCGCCTGGTGCCGGACACAAGCTCGCGGACCAGTCGCTTTGCCTCACCGATATCGTAGGGACAGGAAATCAGCCGGTCCGGTGCGGTCGTCACATTCGCAATGCGCAACTCCTGCAAAACGCCGTTCATCCTGTCGCGTGCCCGGTCATTTGAACCGACATCGGGAAACAACAGCGCAATATCGCGATGCCCCAGATCAAGCACATGACGCACCACTGTGCGGGCGGCGGCCACATTGTCTGCGCCAACACAGGGAATGTCGGTAGCCTCGCGGAAATTCCACACCGATATGACCGGCACATCGCGCTGCTGCAGCATGTTCATCGACACTGCGGCATGATCGAATCCGACCAGCGCGATACCGTCAATGCGCCGTTCCAGCAAAGAGCGCACTATGGCGACTTCCAGATCGAGATCATAGCCGTGCGCTGCAATCAGCATGGTGCGGTCAAAGTCACGCAGCCGGGCGGAGAACGCCTCAATCAACTCGGCAAAAATGGCATTGTCGATGGTCGGCACCACCAGTCCAAGCGTGCCGGAAAAGCGATTGTGCAAGGCACCCGCGGCACGATTGCGGATATACCCCAACTCATCAGCGGCTTGTTCAATGCGCATTCGTGTTGGCGGGCGAACCATATCGGGCTGGCTGAAAGTACGCGAAACCGTGGCGATTGAAACGCCTGCCCGGGCCGCTACCTCTACAATTCCGGGCGCGCCCTTTCTGGACCTCGAATACCTCATGCAGTAAATGCTACCACGAAATGAAAACGTTTGCATTTTTGTTTTCATTGGCTAGCGTTTGAAATCAACGCAAGCCGGAGACAACCGGCAACCGGTTACCAGAACCGAAACTAGAGGGAAGAAACAGGACCAATGGAGTTCCTGAACCATTTTGGCGGTGTGTTTGAACCATGGGCCTTCATGCTGCTGCTGGGCGGCACCATAGGCGGTCTGATTCTGGGTGCGACGCCGGGGCTGTCGCCTACAATGGCCGTGGCCCTGTTGATCCCGTTCACCTTCCACATGTCGGCAACCCACGGCCTGGTGCTGCTTGGCGCTGCCTACACTTCAACCGTCGCAGGCGGTGCAGTCAGCGCAATCCTGCTGAAAATACCGGGCGCACCGGCCAATATCGCCACCGCACTTGACGGCCATGAAATGGCCCGGCGCGGTGAAGGCGCCAGGGCACTGCATCTGTCATTCCTGTCGTCGGGCGTCGGCGGCGTCATCGGTATCCTGCTGCTGATCTTCCTGACGCCGGTGCTGGCGCAATGGGTCTTGAAAATCCAGACACCGCACGTTTTCTGGATCGCCATTCTCGGCGTCACGGTCATCGGGTCACTGGACTCGAAGTCTTTCGTCAAGGGCCTGTTGTCAGGCTGTATCGGGCTGTGGCTGTCGACCATCGGCTATGACGAGATCCAGGGAACCGAACGGTTCATCTTTGTCGACGCACTCAGCGGTGGCATTGGCATCATTCCTGCCCTCATCGGTCTGTTCGCCATTCCACAGGTGCTGGACATGCTGGCAAAGGGCCGCGTCAACGCCCTTATCGAGGCGCTTGATATACCCAGGCAGAAACTGGCCGATTCGATGCGCGAACTCACCAGATATTGGCGGGCCTTATCCATCGGCACAGTGGTCGGTGCCATTATCGGGCTCATACCCGGTGTCGGCGGGCAGATTGCCGGTCTGGTGGCCTATGACCAGTCGCGCAAGATGTCGCCGCAGCGGGCCAAGTACGGCACCGGTCACCCGGAAGGCGTGGTGGCTGCCGAAGCCGCCAACAACGCCATGGTGGGACCGTCCCTGGTGCCGTTGCTGACGCTTTCAATTCCCGGCAGCCCGACGGCTGCGGTGCTTCTGGGCGGGTTGCTGATCAAGGAAATCTTTCCCGGTTCCGACATTTTCGTAAAACACCCTGAAGTGGTGTGGACGTTCATCAACTCCATGCTGATCGGCCAGGTCCTGATGGTGGTCTTCGGCATCATGATTGCCGGCTGGGCCGCGAAAATTGCCCGTGCGCCTGCCCCCATCATGGCAGCCGGTGTATTGGTGCTGGCGGTGTTCGGGTCGTATTCCGTCGGCCAGTCGGTCGGCGACGTGCACATCATGCTGGCGCTGGGCATCGGCATGTTCATCCTGGAAAAATTCGGTTTCTCAGCCGCACCGCTGGTGCTGGGGCTTATTCTCGGCCCGATTGCCGGAGACAATTTCACTCAGGGCATGACGCTGGCAGCAGCCCAGGATGGCCCCTGGATCTACTTCTTCACCGGCACGCTGAACATCATCCTGATCACACTGGTTGTATCGTCGATTGCCTATTCGTTCTGGCACAACATGCTGGCGCGTGATGCTACGCCGGCTGCGGACCCGGTCAGGGGGGACGCGCAATGACATCGCATCGCCTGCAGCACATCGTGCCCGGATTTGCCATCTTCATGCTGGCCTTTGTTGTCTCCTGGCTGAGTTTCACCGAGCAACCCGCCCAGGCCTTCCTGTTCCCGCGTGTCATTTCCGTGGTGTTCATCACGCTGGCCATCTGGAACCTGATCCGGGCGGTTACCGGCATGTCGAAGGTTGGTCGCGGCATTTCCGTTGCGACCGTGGGGAACCTGATTCCGGGGCTGTTGGTGATGCTGGTCTATGTGTTTTTCGGTGCCAGGCATCTCGGATTTTACCTGGGCTCGGTGCTTGCGTTTTTCGCCATCTACAGTTTTTACGACCCCGCTTCATGGTCCAGCGTCAGAGACTGGATAAAGCGGATAATTGTGTCGGTCGCTTTCATGGCCGTCATCTATGCCCTTTTCGCCGTGGTCCTGCAGGTCCACACACCAAGGGGAATCCTGTTTTGATCCGGACAACGACCGGATCAATCGCACCCACCAAAACAGCTTCTGGGAGGAAGACAATATGAAGAAACTTTTCAAATCCACAGTTCTGGCAGCCGCCACCCTGGCGGTTGCTGTGACCGCAAGCCTTGCCGGTGACTATCCCGACCGTCCCATCGGCGTGGCTGTATCCTATGGCGCCGGTGGCGCCACCGACTTTCAGGCGCGCATCGTCACCATGGTGGCCGGCAATGAGGATATTCTCGGTCAGCCGATTTATATTCTGAACAAGCCCGGCGCGGGTGGCCGCAAGGGCTGGAACTGGTTTGCGACCGAAGCCGAAGCAGACGGCTACACCATGTCGGCCTACAATATCCCGCACTTCATCGCACAAGCCATCAAGGGCGGCGTGAAGTATTCCGCAGACTCGTTTGAACCGATTGCCAACTGGGGATCAGACCCGGCCGTGGTTGTTGTCGGCAAGGACAGCAAATTCAATACCATGCAGGACCTGATTGAATATGCGAAGGCCAATCCGGGCAAGACCACGACGTCCGGCGCCGGTCTGTTCGTAGGCCATCACATTGCAGCCCTGCAGATCGAGAAAGCCTGCGACTGCACGCTGGCCTATGTGCCGACAAAGGGTGGCGGTGCTGCTGCCATGAAGGCGGTGATCGGCGGTGAAGTACTGGCCGGCATCAACAACCTGTCGGATGCCTTCCGGGCTCGCGAAGCCGGTAATGTAAAGATACTCGGGGTCGCCGATCTGGAGCGCAACGAGTTCATCAAGGACGTGCCGACACTCAAGGAGACAGGCCTTGATGTCGACAATTCGTCGGTCAACTTCCGCGGCCTGATGGTGCCGAAGGGAACGCCACAGGCGGTCATCGACAAGCTGTCCAGCCAGGTGCCGTTGATGTTTGCAAATGCACGTGTTGTCAAACGCATGAAAGCCGGCGGCTCGCCAATGAAAATAATGAACCGGGCAGAAGTGCAGAAGATGTGGGCCGACCGTGAAGTGGTTCTCAAGGAACTGCTCAAGGGTCTTTAATTCCGCATCGGCAACCACGATCTTTTGAAGGCGGAGCGGACTTTGCTCCGCCTTCAGGAAACCTACCGAACCAACCAAAAAATGGACCCAACGCCATGTCAAGCCAGCCTGCTTTTTCAACCCGGCCAACCGATGAAGAAGCCATTATTGACGCAATTGTCGAACGTGCGCGCGCGGCGCAGGTCAAGTACGAGGCCGGCGCGGACCAGGCCCGCTATGACACAGCGGCGCTGGCGGCGGCCTGGGCACTGATGCAGCCTGACCGCAATGCAGAACTGGCGGCGATGGCCGTTGCGACCACCGGCCTCGGCAATGTGGCTGACAAGATTACCAAGAACCATCGCAAGACCCTCGGCCTGTTACGCGATATAAAGGCCGCGAAGACGCAAGGTATCCTGTGTGACGATGCTGCGCGTGGCATCACCGAAATAGCCAGGCCGATTGGCGTGATCGGTGCCGTGGTGCCGTCAACCAATCCGGTGGCAACGCCGGTGAACAATGTGGTCAATGCGCTGAAGTGCGGCAATGCCATTGTACTGTCACCGTCGCCCAAGGGTGTCGAGGTGTGCGAGAAGCTGCTCGGCTACATTCACGCCGAATTCGACAAGGTTGGCCTGGATCATGATCTGGTGCAGATGGTGCCGGCACCATCATCCAAGGTAAAGACGCAACGCCTGATGGAAACCACGGACCTGCTGGTGGTCACCGGCAGTCAGGACAATGTGCGCCGTGCCTACTCGTCCGGTACGCCGGCTATCGGCGTCGGCGCCGGCAATGTGACCGTGATCGTGGATGAAACCGCTGATCTGGCCGATGCAGCGCGCAAGATTGCAGCGTCGAAAAGCTTCGACAACGCCACATCATGTTCATCGGAAAACGTGCTGGTGGTGGTGGATGAAATCTACGACGCCTTCATCGCAGAGCTTGAAACAGCCGGCGGCCGGATGCTGCAGGGCGCTGCTGCGGACAAGCTGAAGTCTGCGCTGTTTCAGGGCGGCAAGCTGAACCGGCACATGATTGCCCATGACATTGACCGGGTTATCGACGTTGCCGACATAGAGGTCGCGAACGCGGCAAGTGCGCGCTTCCTGATGATAGCGGCGGACGGTGTTGGTCCGGATCATCCGGAGTCCGGTGAAAAACTGTCGCTGGTGCTGTCGGTCTACCGGGCAGGTGACTTCAAGGCAGCCAAGACTCTCAGTGCGAGAATTCTTGCCCATCAAGGCGCCGGTCATTCAATCGGCCTGCACACGCGCGACGATGCGCGCGCGCTCGGCATGGGACTGGAGATGCCGACATGCCGGGTGATCGTCAACCAGGCGCATTGTTTTGCCACCGGCGGATCATTTGACAACGGCATGCCGTTTTCACTGTCCATGGGCTGCGGCAGCTGGGGCGGCAATTCCATTGACGACAATCTCAACTATCGTCATTTCATGAACATCACCAAGGTGGTTCGCACGATTGCAGTAAACGAACCGGCTGTTGAAGATATCTTTTCGGGGTACTGGCAGCAGGCAGGCAAATGAACCGGGCTGCCGCCTTCGATGCCGGTCAGATCAACGGCCTCTCGGTGCGTGATCTGATTGATCTGCGCGCCGCCACGACACCCGACGCTGCATTCCTCATCGATCCGCAAACCGGCACATCAACCAGCTATGGCGAGCTTCGCAAGCGCTGCTGTTCGGTTGCTGCACGGATCAGCCAACGCGGGGTCAAACCCGGCGAAACCGTTGCCTACGCGCTGACAAACGATCCGGCAACGGCAGTCATAATTCTGGGCATCATGTATGGCGGCTATGTGGCCACCGCCATCAATCTGATGGCCGGCAACGCGACGATTTCCTACGTGCTGTCACATTCACGCGCGCACCTGGTTGTGGCCCAACCCCAAACACAAGGCCTGATTGCAAGCGCGCTGGAAACGCATGAACGCCGGCCACAGATGGTTATGGTCGATGACGGGTTTTTCGACACCGGCGACGACGCCGGAGAATTGCCCGCCGTGGCGTCTCGCGACGATGGCCTGCTGATGTACACATCCGGCACGACAGGCCGGCCCAAGGGCGTTGTATTGCGCCAGTCGAGTGTGCTGGCAGGCGGTGCCAACGCCGTACTGGCACACCAGCTTACGGTCGCGGACCGGGCCTTGTGCGTGCTGCCGCTTTATCACATCAACGGGTTGTGCGTCACCATCATGGGGCCGTTAGTGTCCGGCGGCAGCGTTGTTGTTCCGCCGAAGTTCTCTGTATCGGCGTTCTGGCCCACAATCCGCGATCATGCCTGTACCTGGTTTTCGGTGGTGCCGACACAAATCTCCTACCTGCTGCATGATGTGGAAAACACAACCACTAACCCGGCCGACATTGCGGGCCTGCGGTTTGGCCGGTCTGCGTCCGCGCCGCTCTCGCCTGATGTGCATGAAGCGTTCGAGACACGGTTCGGACTGCCGATCATCGAAACCATGGGCCTGACCGAGACCGCAGCGCAAATTCTGTCGAACCCGCTACCGCCCGGCGAACGCAAGATCGGCTCACCCGGCATGGCGGTTGGCAATGAGGTGATGATTGGTGATGTCGATCAGCGCGAAGTGCCTGCCGGTGTGGAAGGTGAAGTGCTGGTGCGCGGGCCCAATGTCATGCGGGGCTATCTCGACAATCTCGAAGCCACTGCTGCAGCGCTGACCGGTGATGGCTGGTTGCGCACCGGCGACCTCGGACGCATGGATGATGCAGGGTATGTTTTCATTACCGGCAGACTCAAGGAACTGATCATCAAGGGCGGCGAAAACATTGCCCCGCGCGAGGTGGACGAGGCTTTGTATGCGCATCCCGATGTGATTGAGGCATCGGCTTTTGCCTGTGCCTGCGAGCGTTATGGTCAGCGCATCGAGGCAGGCGTTGTATTAAGTGCCAGATCCAGTGTTTGCGAACAGGACCTGATTGATCTGTGCAGGTCAAAAATCGGGGCTTTCAAGTCACCCGACCGGATTCATTTCATGGCCGAACTGCCGAAAGGCCCGTCCGGCAAGATCCAGCGCATCAAGCTGCAGGAACTGTTTGGCGGGTGACGTAAATGCGTTTCCTCACGCTGATCTGCCTGACAAAAAAGGCTTGGTGACATAAGCCACTAGCCACCTGAAACTAAAGTTCGGCACATAATGTCTGTTCTGTTTTCTGGCAGAAGCGCTTGACCGCCGCAAGGATTTCATCAGCGGACTTGATCCATTTGTAAGGCTTCGGGTCCTTGTTGTGGGCGTTTATGAACGCAATGATGTCGCGTTCCAACTCAGTTGTTGATCAGTGCACACCGCGCTGCAGTTGCTTTCGGGTCAGTTCGGCGAACCAGCGCTCGACCTGATTGATCCAGGAGGCAGAGGTTGGGGTGAAGTGGACATGCCAATGTGGCCGACGAGCCA
The DNA here is from genome assembly GCA_041690095.1 of Anderseniella sp. Classification (GTDB taxonomy): domain Bacteria; phylum Pseudomonadota; class Alphaproteobacteria; order Rhizobiales; family Aestuariivirgaceae; genus Anderseniella. The sequence continues at coordinate 4,146 of JBDNEZ010000233.1, read as the reverse complement.
GCCATGCCTTGATTTTCGGCGTCTTGTGCGTGGCATAGTTGTCCATGACCAGATGCACATCCGGGCCCTCTGGCATACGTGTGTCGATCTGTTTCAAAAAATCCAGGAATTCAGAGGCCCGATGCCTCTTGTAGCATTTCCCGATAACAGCGCCCGTGGCGATATCAAGTGCTGCAAACAGTGAGGTCGTGCCGTGGCGGACATATGTATGGGTTCGGCGCTCTGCTACGCCGGGCATCATCGGCAGAACTGGTTGTTCCCGATCGAGCGCCTGTATTTGCGATTTTTCGTCCACACACAGGACAATCGCCCGGTTGGGCGGTGACAGATAGAGCCCCACAATGTCGTGAACCTTGTCGACGAACAGCGGATCCGTGGACAACTTGAAGGTCTCGCTACGGTGCGGTTGCAGGCCGAAAGCGTTCCAGATGCGCCGGATCGTGGTGTGTGACAAACCCATTTCGGCAGCCATCGACCGGATCGACCAATGTGTTGCAGCCTTGGGCCTTGAGTGCAAAGTGCGCTCGATCACAGCAACTACTTGATCGTCACTCACAGTGCGCGGGCGACCGGGACGATACTCATCCGTCAAACCCTCAATCCGGTCCCTGACAAACCGTCGACGCCATTTGCCGACCGTGTGCTCATGGACCCCCATCCTGCACGCAACTTCCTTGCTGGGCAGACCATCAGCACATAACAGGATCATCCGGCAGCGATCTGCATTAGCTTGCGACACGCTTGGAGACACCTGCGAAGCCTATGATGAGGCGAGAATTAAAGCACAGCAAGAGCCAAGGAGCGTGGCGAGCCTGTGCCCTGCAGCAGAAACTGCCCTCATCATGAGCAACTTGACGATCAGTCGTTTGATGCAGCATGGGGCATTCTGGACAAGCGCCGCGACCGTGAGGCTGCCAACGCCCGCTATGAGCAGGTGTTGAAGAAAATCAGTGACACACCGGCCACAACCGTCAACGGCATTCTGGTCAAGCTTGAAATCTGGCAGCGAGTAGGGTTGTGGAACAATACCGATAGCAAGCCGCTGGATGACATAAATTTAGAAGAACCCACTGTTGTATCGGCTTTGCGTGACGCCCGCAGACTGGCCACGGTTTGAGCCAGCAGACAGCAAGGCAGTTGGCAAACTGCAAGGCATGGAACAACACGCCAAAGGTTCACCGGCTGGCTTTCCTCTTGGAGGTGCTGGCAGTCAGTGCACCACACTACCGGGCATTGCGAGGTGAACCCGCCACCGCGCTACCTATGGACGTTGCAAGGCAGATGGATGCGGCAACGCGGTTTTTGCGAACGGGCAAGACCGTCGGTTAAACAACAGTTACAACGGGGAAACCCAAACAAGCGGCTCTATGGAAACAAGGGCCGTTTTGTGTATGTGCAACAGTTGCCAATTTCTCAAAGTACTTGCAATACGATATGCCTTAACGTCAACTGAACAAATCGATACAGGGGTTCTACTAAATGAGAGGGCGGATAAATATGAGAGTGCTTGTTTATACTGTTTTGATTTTGCTTGCCTCAATTGGCGTTGCCCAGGCTGAAAAATGCACTGGCAAATGGGGTGGGCAGGCAAACACATCTGTGACGTTTAGCGGTGGCAAAAAGATTAGCTATTGTTACAAGGCGCAATGCTGGACCGCGCAATTTGCTGGCAGCAAGGCCAATCGCTTGAGATTTAACGTTGGTCGGGCGGTCGTGTCGCTTAGAAAAGCTGGCAAAGGGTACAAAGCGATATGGCAAAGTGGTGCACGGAAGGCTTTTGCAAATCTATCTTGTGGGTAACTGATCGCCGGTATCGCGGATATGGTTTCGCCAGTTTGCAAAGGTGCGGAAATTTTCCGCAGTTCAGTAATCCCGCCACACCGCAAAGCCCTTATCAAAGCCATGCATTGACGTTCTCGCCATCAATCCAGATGCTCATCTTGCAAATTAATTTTGGTTGGTACATCTTGAGTTACTTAAGGTCAATTAAGTTGAGGTGTGGAGAATGGCATGCAATGATGCAGATAACAAAACACGTGTTTGGCTTGCAATCCTGACAGCGCTGGGAATAGGCAGCATTAGCTCTGCGGCTATCACACAATGGGGGCTATGGCATCAGGCCAACGTGGCCAACGAACGGGTCAAAAAGTTCATCAAAATCAATAATGGTTTGCAACACCTGAACGAGAAGTTGGTTTCCAGCAACACAATTGATATCAACAAAAACCTCATTAGACAGTTGGTGGAAAAGGACGCGTCGCTGCCTTTGCGTGATCGCATTTTAGCACTTGCACCTTATGGGCTTCATCCCGGCAAATGCGTGGAGCATGCATATTATCAGGCTGATACATTGCATCGAGTTATTGGGAAGCAGGGTGAGTCAGGGAATCAATGTGAGAAGTTCAAAAGTACTCCGGAACAGTGGGTAACATGCGCAAGCCAGCCACTTTCAATGACGGTCAAATCTTTCCGTCGTGATTGTATTCCCATTCGGTGATAGCAATTTTGATCATCGTCAACTCAAACCTTGTGGCATTGGCCGTTATGATCTCAACAATCATTGCCAGTACTGCTAACGTCCGCGTCGTAGATGGAGACACCATAGAAGTAAGCAGTATTACCTATCGCCTACACGGAATTGACGCTCCAGAGGCGGGCCAGAAATGTGCAAAAGGCACTGACAGTTACAGGCGGGTTATTGGTGTGTGCAATGTAGACGGCAGGGACTTAAACGCTGCTATGGTTGCAAGCGGCAATGCCTGGGCATTCCGGGAGTACTCCAAAAACTATGTTGCACAAGAGAATGAGGCCAGTTCTGCACGTCGCGGTGTCTTGCAGTCAGACACGCAGAAGGCGAAATACTACCGAGCTGCCAAGTGGGCTGTTGGCCTTCAGAAGACGCCAGATGCTTGTCCTATCAAAGGCAACATCTCCCGGAAAGGGAGGATCTATCTTGCGCCTTGGTCGCCCTGGTATTCACAGACAAAGGTTTCAGTGAACAAGGGAGAGCGTTGGTTTTGTAGTGAGTCGGACGCGCTCTACGCTGGCTGGCGAACGCGTTACTGGGGGCGGTAGTTTGAAGTTTCATAATTTGCAATCAGACAGCGTAATCATTGAGGTAGATGAAAAGCTACGTCCACGCGTACATAGGCAGCTAGGTATCGCCCTGAAATGGGACCAAGCGGTTGACAGTCTGAACTCCGCTCCTGTTACGCGAATTGCTAATCTGTGTGCCAATGCATGCCGACTATACCGCAAAGTCAGGCCTAGAAAAATCGGCAATCGATGCGCTTTTGAACCAAGTTGCTCCCGATACAGTGAGCTAAGTTTTCGACTGTTTGGTTTTCGAAAGGGCGTGTTGCTCACGTTTAGACGGCTCCGCCGTTGCAACTCGAAGTATGGAGGGTTGGATTTGCCACCTGATGTAGACAGCGACCATACGAAAATTGGTAGGAGGATTTCATGAGGTATCGAGTTGAAAGTATCGGGGCGGCATTTAGCGCCAAAGAAATAGAAAAACTGTCCGCGCACCTAACGCATAAACCTGCGGAAGGCTGGGAACTTCACACCGTATTCTCTGTGGAAAAGAAAGGATGTTTCGGGACATCTGATGGCGTGACCTATTTGGCCGTCTATCGGGCCCTTGATTGAAATCTGGTTCGTAAGTAGTCGGCTAGGAACTGTGGCAATTCGTCGGATTGAATGCAGCACACGAACGGGCGCTGCCAAAAATTATAAGTGGAAGGAAATTCAATGGATTTTGGGCCGGCTTTTGCAGCGCTGATAGGTGGTTTGTTTGGAGCGCTTATCGGCAAGATGGTTGACTACTACTTAAGTTCAAAAGTCTCAGAGAAAAAAAGGGATGCTGGAGCTCAGATTGTTGCGGATGCGTTGAGGGGCGAAATCAAAGCGCTTAGGGACGAGATGAGCACATACTACGCGCCTCTCTCCCGCCTACTTGAATTGAACCCCAAGACATTGGATCAATCAGTAGTTAGGGCGGAGTTATACCAACCTGCATTGATCACGACCCATGCGCCCATTGGCGGCGTCCGATGGTCATGATGTGGCAAGGTTGATTGAAGAGTTTGTTCCACGCCTCGCAGCAATGATCGATGATGTCGTCGTGTGATGTGAAGATGCGGT
>JBDNEZ010000232.1:0-4714 GCA_041690095.1 Anderseniella sp. | reverse complement strand
TAGATCAGGATGATCGAAGCGAGCGCTCAATTTCATCAATGCTGTGATTCGTCAGGGTCTTGGCCATTTCAGAAACGATTGCATCCAGCACTTCCTTGTGCAGCAGCGGTCGAAGTTCCCCCAACGTATCGGGATCTGCGATCAGCACTATTTTATCCATCTTTCCCGAATGAACCTGCTTATACAGATGGCTGGCCAACTGCTTGGAAAAGGTCGCTTCATCCAGTTCCGCTTTCGACATGTCCGGAGCTGACTTTCCAGCCGGACCGTCGTCATTCAAATCACTCGGTTCAAGACTGCCAGTGAATGCAAGACTGATATCCTGCGCTGATCCCTTGTTGACAAACATCTTTGCCCCTGTGCCGGTCGTGATGACGACTGCAGCACCTCCAGGTACTCCATTTTGCGAACCCATACTTGTCTCTCCCATGTTTGCACATCAGTGACTGGAACGCGCAACACCACCGCGAAGTTGCATAGGTCAGTTGCATACGTCAAATGACACCTGCGCGCCGGCCATTTTGTGCTCCACTGCAATTTGCAAATTGGAGTACTACGGATGAATGTCCATCAGCTTGAGATAAATGCTTTGTCTGCGCAAGCGTGCAGAAGAGTGACATCACCGACAAAGGCCGCCTGCCATCCCAGAAATGCGGACAGGCTTGCTGCACTTCAAAGTTTCAATGTTCTTGATACACCGCGTGAAGCAGAGTTTGACGACATTTGCGCACTTGCTGCTGAAATCTGCGGAACACCAGTCGCATTGATTTCACTGGTTGACGACAACCGGCAGTGGTTCAAGGCGGAAATTGGCCTCGGTGCAGCCCAGACCAGTTTGCGCGAGTCGATTTGCTCGCATGCCATTTTGCAGGATGACATACTGGAAATACCGGACACACGGCTGGATACGAGGACTGCGGACAATCCACTCGTCACACAGCAAGACGGTTTTCTGTTCTATGCAGGTGCGGTGCTTGAAACTGACGACGGGCTGCCGATCGGCACATTGTGCACACTGGACTATCAGCCAAGGCGTCTTACCGGCACCCAGAAGACTACACTGCGGGTACTTGCCCGGCAGGTGATGACCCAGTTGCAGTTGCGACGCGCACTGGATCAGCAAAAACTGATGGCCCAGGAGATAGATCACCGCGTCAAGAACTCGCTGCAGTCCATCACTTCGATTGTACGACTGCAGGCGCGCAAATCTGAAAATGCCGAGACGCGCGACGTGCTGAACGATCTGGAACGGCGTATCGGCAGTATCGCGCTGCTGCATGAAGAACTGCACAAGGCCAGCAGCAGTGAACAGGTTCGTCTCGACAGCCTGATGAGCAACATCAGTGGTTACCTGCAACAAGGTGTTGTGGATTCCATCCACATCGACAGCCGCTTTGAGCGCATCATGGTCCAATCCAAACAGGCTTCCGCCATCGCACTGCTGGCCAACGAGTTCACGGCAAACTCCGTCAAGCACGCATTTCCGAACGGTCAGGCAGGCCGAATCAGGTTTTCCGGCACCTGCATGGCAGGCGAAGCTTTGCGCATAGTCATGGAAGACGATGGGATCGGCTTCGACCGGGCAAGCGTTGCGGGCAATGGCCTGGGTCTCAAGATTATTGACGCAGCCATTGAGCAATTGAACGCCACGATTGAGCAGGATACCGATCACAACGGAACACGAGTGGTGATCACCGTTCCGGCCGCGTGAACGAGGCTAACGACAAAGATACATCCCGGGATATGGCCAGGGATCGCACGGACTGGGCAGAGGATAGAACCGTCCTCGCCAATGAACGCACGTTTGGCGGCTGGATGCGGACCGGGCTTGCGTCGGTCGGCATCGGCTTGGCGCTGCAGGCCGTATTCAAGGCCACCGAGCCGACATGGGCTGCCAAGACCGTGGCGTCGGCATTCATCATTGTCGGCATTCTGATCTTCCATGCCGCATGGCGTAACTCCTGCCGTACCATCAAGCGGCTCAGCGCCCATAGCACAGAGCCCGTTTCCGGGGATCGTTTTTCGATAATAGCTGCGCTTATGGCGGTAGCCAGTGGTGGCGTCGCCGTGGTCTTGTGGTTGACATAACCGTGTCAGCACCATCTGGGTCATTTCCGATCTACGCCGTCGGCAACACGTAATCCTTCAACTGTTCCCTCAGTGTCAGCTTGGAGATCTTGCCGGTTGCGGTGTGCGGAATCTCGTCGACGAAAACCACATCATCCGGCAGCGACCATTTTGCCGTCTTGCGCTTCATATGCTCCAGCACCTGCTGCCTGGTGACGTCGGCGCCGGGCTTTTTCACAATCACCAGGATCGGGCGTTCGTCCCACTTCGGGTGCGGCATGCCGATGGCGGCGGCTTCCGCGACACCGGGACATCCAACGGCGGCATTTTCCAGATCGATCGACGAAATCCATTCGCCGCCGGACTTGATCACGTCCTTGGACCGGTCGGTGATCTGCATGTAGCCATGTTCGTCGAGTGTCGATACATCACCGGTGTCAAACCAGCCATCATCGTCGAACACTTCGGCACCATCGCCTTTGGTGTAACTCGCAGCGACAGAGGGCCCGCGTACTTTCAGGCGGCCGAAGGTGGTGCCGTCATTCGGCAGCGTGTTGCCGGCATCATCGGTGATCTTCATTTCAACGGTATAAGGCGGCCTGCCCTGTTTCAGCTTGATGTGCCACCATTCATCGTCGCTGAGATGCTCCAGGCCGGCCTTGCGGGTGCCGAGCGATCCCAACGGGCTCATTTCGGTCATGCCCCAGGCATGGACCACCTGGGTTTCGTACTTGTCCTCGAAGGCCTTCATCATCGATTCGGGACATGCCGCACCACCGATCACCACGCGTTGCAAATGTGGCAGTTTCAACTCCGGATTCTGTTCAAGATACTGCAGCAGCATCAGCCAGACGGTCGGCACGGCAGCCGTCGCCGTGACCTTCTCGATGTCCAGCAATTCGAAGATCGCCTCGCCATCCATGCGCGGACCGGGCATCACCATCTTGGCGCCGGCCATCGGCACCGAAAATGCCAGTGACCAGGCATTGGCATGAAACATCGGCACCACCGGCATCCAAACGTCCGTGCTGGCCATGCACAGCGCATCGCCACCACCGGATGCCATGGCGTGAAGCACATTGGAGCGATGCGAGTACATCACGCCCTTGGGATTGCCGGTGGTGCCGGACGTGTAGCACATGCCGCAGGCGGTGTTTTCGTCGAATGACGGCCAGACCATCGCACGGTCGCCTTCGCCAATCAGCTCTTCATAGTTGATGACATTCTTCAGTGTCGTTTCTGCAGGCATACTGGCGCCATCGGTCATGATGACGAAGCCCTTCACAGCGGGCAGCCGGTCCTGCACGGCTTCCAGAATCGGCACGAAGGTCAGGTCGAGGAAAATCCACCTGCCCTCGCCGTGATTGATCACATAGGCCAGCTGGTCGGCAAACAGGCGCGGGTTCAGCGTGTGAACCACGCAGCCCAGGCTCATCAATCCGTACCAGGTCTCCATGTGACGATAGCCGTTCCACGACATGGTGCACACGACATCGCCCAGCTTCAGGCCCAGCCGGCCCTGTGCCGCCGACGCCAGCGCACGGGCGCGATGATCCAGCTCCCGGTAAGTTGTTCTTGCAATATCGCCTTCAACACGGCGCGAAACAATTTCACGGTCTCCGTGCCATCTCGATGCGTGATCGAGAATGGTGTGCACCAGCAATGGCCAGTCCTGCATCAAACCGTGCATCGGCGCTCCTCACATATGATCACGTCTTCTTGTTTGATTGAGTATTACCTTATCCGTCACGCGGATCAATCGGCACCCGGTTGTGATGACCCAGAATGTCCTGCAGGAGCTTGCCGCCGGCCAGTACCTGGCCGTCGCAACCGGGCCGGCCGACGATCTGGATGCCGACGGGCAGGTCTTCGGCGGTAAAACCGGCCGGTATACTTAAGGCAGGCGCACAGATGTTGGTGATCGCATAGACAATGCCAAGCCATTCGACATAATTGTCGAAGGTCTTGCCGTTGCATTGCTCGACATAGCGGTTTTCAACCGGGTACGGGGCCACGATGGTCGCCGGGCACAGCAACAGGTCATAGGTGTTGAAGAAGTCCAGGCCGCGATGGAACATGGCGGCACGCTGGTGTTCGGCGCGGGCCACATCTTCCGCGCTCAGCGCCAGCCCCTGCTCTATGTTCCAGATAACCTCCGGTTTCAGCTTGTCGCGATGGGCATCCAGCAATGGCTTCATGCCGATGGCGAACGACAGCGCACGCAGGACGTGAAAACACTCGTGCGCTTCCGACAGGTCGGGATGGGCAACTTCCACGATCACGCCTGCGTCTTCGAAACGGCGCGCTGCCGCCTCGACAATGTCAGCCACTTCGGGATCAACCGGTGTAATGCCAAGGTCGCGCGAGAACGCCACCCGATTGGGTTTCCAGCCTGAACGCGCCTGATCCAGAAAGCTGGTTTGCGGCCGCGGCTTGGATACCGGATCGCCGGGCTCATCGCCGCACATGGCGTCAAACAGCAGCGCCAGATCTTCAACATTGCGCGCCATGGGGCCTTCAAGACCCAGATTGCCGTCCACCTTGCTGGTCCGGGTGGTGGCGACCCGGCCCGGAGACGGCCGCATGCCGCACACATTGTTGAACGAGGCCGGATTGCGCAAGGAACCGCCCATGTCTGACCCGTGCG
>JBDNEZ010000231.1:0-10434 GCA_041690095.1 Anderseniella sp. | reverse complement strand
TGTGGCCATGCCTGGCTCTGACGTGTTCGGGAAAGTTCAGGGCTGATCCGACAACCCATCAAAGGTCACTACGTCGTTCAACCCCCCGTGCTCTGGCGGTCGGCGGATCGCAGGGTGTTCGCCGCGCAAACGCTTTCGCACTTGTTCAATAGCGAGTTGCGCTATGGCACCAACGGAAGATAACGGCCCTTGACGGTCCCTTGACCCTTGTGCGCCTACGGTCGCACTGGCCTGGTTTGAAATTTGACTGGACTGACAATCAGTCGGCAAGGAAGGATCGGAATCCGGCCCGGGCCCTTGTTGCCAAATCGGTTGACACACCAGCTTGGGACGCGAAGTCTTCCCAGCGCTCAGCCGCCGTCTCGACCTCTCGGAGTATGTCGTCGGTCTGTCGTGGCTTGAGATCAGCCATCTTTCCGAACTTGTGAAGGTCGTCGAGGTCGAAGTTGTCGGCCTTGCCGCTGAGTGTCATCTGGTGGGCATTCGTCCACTGTCCTTCGGGGTTGTGAGAGTAGACAACATCGAATGCCGGCGCCAGGCGCCACTCGCCTTTCTTGTTCATCAGGAAGGCGATGTTCTTCACATGGTCATCCTGGTTGCGGATCACAATGTTGACGAGAGCCCGACGGACCAGCTTTTCCAGGGACTGGGGGCCCATCCCAAGCCTTCTGATTGTTTGCAGTGCTTGCTCGTAGGAGTAGGCTCGAGGCTGGTTGAAATCGAAATGGCGCATAGCGCCGAGCGAGAGCATATGCAATTTTTCACTCTGCCCGGACCCGGCGGTTCCCAGGCGGTCGAATCGCTGCGTCATGAAGTGCGCGCGGCCGCCCTCGTGATGCAGTCGGGACCGGGTCATCTCCACCCCGGCAGATGTTGCCAGAAGATAGCAGGCATATTCGAGCCGGCCGAAGCCTTGTGGGTCAACAAGGCCATGATCCCCGCTTTTCGAAACCCCATCGAATTTGAAGAGCCATTGCGTAAAGCCGGGGCCCGCCCTGATTTGTCCGGAGTGAAACACCCCGGTCTTTTCATTCCAGGCAAGGACGGCCTTGGCGCGTGCACCCCCGGCTGACGTTCCAACTCTGAGGATTTGCGCCAGGGCCGCAGCCTGATCTTCGCCGGTCATCTGTCCGGTCAGGGATTTTCGGTTGCTCAGGACCCGGTTCGCAAGTTCGACGAGGGGCGCAATATCTACGGGTGTCCCGGCCTTCTGGTGAACGCCGGTCGCGGGCTCAAACTCCAGTGCCCCCATGCCACGCCGCCCGGTATAGAGGAGTCGTTCGACCGGATTCATGCTGGCAGTTGACCGGCCCTGTTCGACAAGCCACCGGTTGATAAGCGCATTCCCGAAGCGATCGGGCAGACTGTCTGCGAGAAGCCCCGGCAAGCCATGAAAAGTGCCCCGGGGGAGATGCGGAAAGTCGAAGGCTCCCGCCTGGAGCGGCATCGTCAGTGGCGCAATTTCGATCCTGGATTGTATGAAGCGAGGCTCGTATTCGAACACTCCGAGTTCACGGTTTTGATCCCATAGCACCGCACCGATTTGTCGACCCCAAAGTCTGACCAGCGCGCGTGTAGCCATCACTCTGCCCAGCTCCACGGTTCTTTTTCGTTGTTGTCATCCGTGGGTGGTCGCGCACGTTGACGTTGATCACTGTCGGTACGAGGGTCGAGCGGACTCAGTCTGGCATCTGGAACAAGCGTAGAGAGTCTCTCTTCGAGCCCCATTGCTTTAAGGACACGGATCAGGCTGTCGATGGTTCCGCCTTCTCCTGCTTCAAGGCGGGCAACAACACCACGAGAGACGCCAGCATGCGATGCGACATCGCCCTGGCGCAGGTTACGAGACAGGCGATAGGCCGCAAGCCTTGCACCAAGGTCTTTCATCAGCAGGGCGACTGGTTGGCTATCTTGCATTATGCACCAAAATTGGATCGTTAAATCTGAAATCTATCGATAATGTACCAAAGTCAGACCATTTTTCAAAATAAATAATGCTTCATAATCAATACGTAAAGTCAAAAAACCACTATAAGGTTACAAAATTGGAACGAAAAAGCTGTTATCTTGTGCATCGCGAGCTTTCGCTCAAGTTGCGGCGAAACGGCTGTTTTTCACCTTTCGCCGCTAATGAGCGCGACACGCTTTGGCATAGGCTTGCCCGCACTTCGTGTCGTCGGTGTTCAGTGAGCAGGCAATGACATTGGTCTAACCATGTGTTGTCTGAACCGGCACATGACCGTCTTTTATTCATCAAGGAGTTCATTGTAATTGGCCAGAACATTGGCAATGCTGTGGTTTGGCCGGCGCCGGGGCTTGATCAATGCGCGTTCGACGATGTCACCGAGATGCTGCACCATCACCTCCACCGCCTGGTCGCTGGATCCATCAGCCAAATTGTCAATTATGGCACGATGCTCTGCTACTCCGCACTCAACAGAAACTGGCCGACTGTAGAGTGACAGGATGAGCGAACAGCGTGAGGTAAATTCCTGTGTGTAACGCAGCAGGAATTGACTGCCGGTCATTTCGGCAAGGGTTACGTGAAATTCTCCGCCTAACCTGATCGACCTGGCATCGTCTCCTGATTCGAGCGCTGCTTCTTCTTCGGCGACATGCGCGCGAAGTGCAGCAATTTCAGATGATCCCAAAGTTCCGGCAAGACGCGCAACAACAATTTTCTCAAGCGCAATGCGTAGCTCGAAGGTGTCCCGAGCCTCTTCCCAGCTTGGCTCCGCGACCACTGCACCTCTATTGCGGCGATGTTCTACCAAGCCTTCGGTTGCCAATTGAGATAGCGCTTCGCGAACGATAGTTCGGCTCGCTTTAAATTGCTCGCCGATAGTGTCTTCCGGTAGCCGCGAGCCCGATGGAAGAGCCTGCTCTATGATTGCGTTGCGCAACACCTTCGCAATGCTCTCGGATCGTTTCGATTTGCTGGTATCCACGGTTCCCTCAGACATTCACAAATACCCCCTTGGGTTGCGGCGGACGGCTTCACACCGGCGCTTTTGAAGGGGCAGGCCAATGCAGCCTCCCCAGAACATTAAAGTGCTCCGTGTGTCTAGTCCGTTGGAGTTATGTCCGTCAAAGCAGAAATTGTATACGAAAATTGTCTACAATATCTTGACAGGCGTTGGTAATGTGACAAGATTGCCTGGTTGCCAGTTAAAATTCCTTGCTGGAGTAATCTGCGGGCACTGCCTGTCGAACCGATCAGCAAAGGAAGAGACCAGGCGATGGATTATCGGCGGGAATAGTCGATAGGGAGGGCCGCAATGTATTTCGCAGTGTTAAACACGATAAACCAGGGGCTGCGCTACGTTCTGGGTTTTCTTCTGTTTGCTATGTGCCTGTTCGCCCTCCTGCAGGTTACAGTGAGGCTTTTTCTGAATGAAATCGGTTTTGCGGTTGCGGTCCCCTGGAGCGAGGAGGTCGGCCGTTATGCGATGATCTGGATGATTTTTCTTGGAGCGGCCTACGCCTTCGGATCTGGACAGATGGTCTCGCTACAACTGCTAATCGGGAAACTGCCACTACGATGGAGAACGGCGGCGGACCTGGTATCCATCATCGTGGTTGTTGGTTTTGCCTTGTTGCTTGTCAAGGTGGGGCTTCAGGCAACCGAATTTGGTTGGATTGAAAAAAGTCCCGTCCTGCAAATTGATAAGGCTCTTGTCTATTTGGCCATGCCCGTGTCGGCTGCACTCATTGTACTTAATGCAGGAACAAGGTTTTTCCAGGCGTTCCTAAAACGACATTGTGCCGACCCGACCGATATAATGACGCCGAACGACAAGGCCGGGTCATGATAGGTGCCGTAGCCTTACTGTTTGTTTTGTTCTTGCTTGGTGTGCCGATTGCCTTTGCATTGGGTGTTGCGCCGCTTGTTGCGTTATTTGAACGCAACATCCCAATGCAAATCGTACCCCAGGTGGTGTTCGAGGCTTTCGATTCCTTCATCTTGATGGCAATTCCGTTTTTTATCCTGGCGGGGCGATTAATGCAGGCTGGAGGTGTGGCGCAGCGCCTTGTCGAACTGGCAATCGCTATGACCGGCTGGATGCGAGGCGGACTGGCAAGCGCTTCAGTTGTAACTTCGATGTTCTTTGCCACAATGTCCGGTTCTTCATCGGCAACGGCGGCTGCAGTAGGGACCGGGCTTATTCCTGAAATGGAGCGAAGCAAGTATCCCCGACCTTTCGCCGCTGCCACTATCGCTGCTTCCGCCGAATTAGGCGCCATTATCCCACCATCCGTGCCGATGATCGTTTATGCCGTCGTCGCAAGCGTGTCGATTACCGACCTGTTTCTGGCAGGAATTGCGCCTGGTTTGCTGATCGGGTTTTCGTTGATCGCGTTAATATTTCTGACGTCCAGAACCCACGATTACGGTGTCGTTGAAAAACCTCCACTTGGCGAATGGCTGCGTGGTGTTGCACGGGCACTTCGTCGGTCATGGTTGGCTTTGTTGATTCCGGTAATCGTTTTAGGGGGGATATATGGCGGTTTGTTCACGCCGACCGAAGCGGCAGTTGTCTCTGTGCTCTACGCGTTACTGCTGGGAACCGTCGTTTACCGCACAATCAGGATCGCAGACCTTCCGGAAATTTTCGCGTCGTCCGCGATTACATCTGCAGTAGTCTTGATCATCGTAGGGTTTGCGGCCGTTTTCGCCTACGCACTTTCAATACATCAAATTCCGCAAACGCTGGCTGCGCAGATGATTGCACTCACCGACAATCCGTTCGTATTCCTTTTGCTCGTCAACATACTTTTGTTGCTCGTGGGGATGTTCATCGAGACTCTCGCTGCGGTTATTATAGTAACCCCAATTCTGGCACCCATCGCTGTATCCTTTGGCATCGACCCCATCCATTTCGGTATCGTTGTTATTGTCAACCTTGCGATTGGCATGGTCACTCCCCCAGTGGGTGTCAATCTGTTCATCGTGTCCCAGATAGCGAACACGTCTATCGAGTCACTTATCCGCCCGTTGATGACGTTCATGGGCGTGCTGATTATCGATCTGCTGCTCATCTCTTATCTGCCGCTGATCTTCCAAACTTTGTGGAGGTAACGACCTGATGTGTTGCACGTAGGATCTGTCTGACACATTCACACCATTTCTTTTCACCAACCCTAAAAGGAGAATTTCTATGCCCTTCTTGAGCAAAATACTACAAATCGCCGCATTCGCTCTTGTGCTTCCGACTGCTGCCATGGCTCAAACCTATGAAGTGAACATCGGCCATGTGCTGAGTGAAAAGAGTTCCTACCAAGCTGGTATGAACCACTTCGCAGCTACAATGGCAGCCCGCACCGATGGAAATTTCAAGACAAACATTTTTCCATCCGCTGGCCTGGGCGGCGAGTTGCGGCTGGTTCAGGGCGGCATCACGGGGACAGTCGACGCCTTCATCATTGGACAGCCATCGCTGGAAGCCACGATCCCACAATACAAGATTCTGTCGTTGCCGTTTCTGTTTGATAGTGAAGAACAGGCCGTCGATCTCTTGCGAGGGTCTTTTGGCCAGAAGTTTCTGGACCTCCTTCCCGAACACAACCTGGTGGGCCTTGGCTGGGCAGGCGTCTTTTCGCGGGGACTGCCAGCCAATCGTGCTGTCACTAAAGTTGAAGACATGAACGGCATGAAAGTTCGAGTAATGCAGTCTCCCGGTTATGTCGAAACTTTCAGCGTGCTTGGAAGCCAACCCACACCTATCGCGTTTGGCGAGTTGTTTATGGCGCTCCAAACAGGTGTCGTAGACGCCACCGATCTTAGTCCTGATCTCGTGATTTCCGGACAGTTCACTGGTGCAATTTCCCACTATTCGAAGATGAGCATTCACCAGTTGCCGTCGCTCTTTATCATGTCGAAAAGCAAGTTTGACAGCTTCCCTCCCGAAATACAGAAGATAGTGCAGGAAGTTGGCCGTGAGGCGACCGCCGTGGCAATCAGTGAACAGCGTAGTGCGATGGCTGCGGCATTCGACGAAATGGTCAAGGCCGGCATCGAGGTTTCTGAGCCCGAACAGGCTCCCTTCAAGGAAGCAGCCAAGAAGGCGTGGCCTGCCATATTGGTTGATGTCCCGAACGCGGACACATTTCTGACTGCTCTGGAAGAGGCGAAAAAGTAACACCAATCGTCAGCGAAATACGAACCGCCACTGCGCCGGCCATAAAAATCTGGCGCGGTGGTGTTTCCGAATTGATTGTCAAACAACATACCAAAGGAAACTATTTAAATGCGCAGTGCAGTAGAAACAAATCTCAAACCGATTGACGCACCACTCGAGTGGGCAGTCACTATGGACGGCCGCTTTTATGCCGCCCTGATAGCAATGCGTCCAGATGGCACGATGGATACAGGTGGCATTGTCTCGCAGACGGAACAGACAATGGATAACCTGAAAAATTGCATCGAAGCTGCTGGCGGGAGCATGGATGATATTGCGCAGGTGATGATCTACCTCACTGCCCGCAGTGACGCTGCGAAAATGAATGAGGTTTATGGCAAATACTTCAGCGCGCCCTATCCCAATCGAGCCACTGTGGTGATTTCAGAGTTGTTGGTACCTGGCTGTATTATTGAGGTTGTCGCCTACGCACATATAGCCGGCAAGTAGTTCATAGGCACCGTCATGCGTCGTTACAATTAACAACGCACGCCTGCGGTTCTTCACCTCGTTGGAGCTTCGTGTCACGTCATTTCATGGACGTGACACCACCAGATCGACGACACTCGTATGGCGACTGACTTCTCATTCTGATTGGTATGTAATTAAATACTTTCAAAATCTGGTAGGGCAGTCGTGCCGTCAGCGGTTGCTGTGAGTTCCATCTACGTTTGCACTCCGGACCGCCGGTTCTTCGGAAAGGTTCTCCATGATGGCGGTCGCTGTGTTGAGGATCTCGATATGCTTATGGATCGGCCAACCAGCTCTTGCAGTTGGCATGTAGTTGGGACGCTGTCGCAAGGTAGCCGTCGATTCGTTCCTGCATGTCGTGTTCGACGCTGCCGACTGCCTTCAGGTCGAGAGGATTGACCACTTCGCTGGGTTGGCCGGCAGTTGCAGATTTTCAATTGCTCATAGTAGGCACGCTTTTGCTGCCAGTTCATCGATCAGCACTTTCTGGTTTTCAGAATAATCAACGGGCAGGTCGATCAGGTGAACGCCGCCCGCCTGAAAGGCCTGTTCGAATACATGCACCAGATCATCTGTCGCTTCGATGCGGTGGCCGGTGGCGCCGTAACTTTCTGCGTATTTCACGAAATCCGGGTTGTTGAACTCCAGTCCCCAGTCTTCGAATCCGGCCGCCACCTGTTTCCAGCGGATCATTCCGTAGGAACTGTCGTTCACCACCAGGATGACCAAATTGAGCTTGAGACGAACCGCAGTTTCGACCTCCTGGCTGTTCATCATGAATCCGCCGTCGCCGCATATCGCCATCACACGGCGGTCAGGATGTAGAAAAGCTGCAGCCATAGCCGATGGCAATCCCGCGCCCATGGTGGCTAACGCGTTGTCCAGTAGAACCGTGTTCGGCTCGTAAGCCTTGTAATTGCGCGCGTACCAGATTTTGTAGATGCCGTTGTCCAGCGCGATGATATCCCTGTCGCCCATAACGCGTCTTGTATCGGCAACAAAGCGCTGCGGCGTAACCGGGAACCGTGGATCATCGACGCCTTCGGCGATATGCGATTCCACTTGTTGCCTGACAATTTCGAAATACGATGTGTCAAATTTCAGGTCCGTCCCAAGTCTATCCTGAAGGCGCATGATCGACGCCGCCAGATCGCCGATCACCTCGATCTGAGGAAAGTACACCTGGTCGACCTGGGCGGACGTGTAGTTGACGTGTATGACTTTCTTGCCGCCTGCCTCCATGAAGAACGGCGGTTTTTCAACAACGTCATGACCGATGTTGATAATCAGATCAGCCCGGTCGATTGCACAGTGCAGGTAGTCGCCATCCGAAAGCGCCGCCGTGCCGAGAAACAGCTCAGACCGTTCGTCAACGACACCTTTGCCCATCTGCGTAACAAAGAAGGGTATCTTGGTCGAATGCACGAAACCCGATACCGCGCTTCGCACGTTTTTCCGGTTCGCACCGGCTCCGATCAGAATAAGCGGCATCTTCGCTTTCTTGATAAGGTCAACAGCGTCCAACAGGACAGCCTCATCCGCCACGGCATAATAGCGCTGATGCGGCTCGATAATCTGTGCGACGCATTGTTCTTCTGCGATGTCTTCCGGCAATTCAAGAAGTACCGCACCGGGCCGTTCTTCTTCAGCGGTGCGGAACGCTTCGCGCACAAGTGCCGGAATAGTATCGCCATGCACGATCCGCCTGGACATCTTGCAGATTGGGTCGAACAAGCTGACAATATCGATGATCTGAAACTGCCCCTGTTTTGATTTCTTGATCGGTTTCTGCCCCGTAATCATGATCAGGGGAAATCCTCCCAGATGCGCGTATGCCGCGGGGGTGGCAAAGTTGGTCGCGCCCGGACCCAGCGTTGCCAAGCAGACACCCGCCTTGCCCGTCAACCGCCCATAGGTAGCTGCCATGAAGGCTGCGCCCTGTTCATGCCGCGTGAGGATCAAGTTGATTCCGGAGGTTCGCAGAGATTCCACAAAGTCCAGATTTTCCTCGCCCGGCACGCCAAAAACCTGCTGCACGCCCTCTCTTTCGAGCGCCTGAACGAGTAGATCCGAGGCCTTGGTAGTAGTTTCAGGTGTTCGTGTCATCGGTATCTTTCAAGATTTAGTGGATGCAAATCGATTTGCCTGTTTGTGCAAGACGCGCGGTTATCAAGCAGCTTGGTCAACTGCGAATTGCGACAGGACATCCGGCCGTGGGTGCGGCGCTTGCCCGATGCACCACATCGCGCTGCGCACCGCGCCTGCCGGAAAGAACGGGTTTGACTCCATCAAATGAGTCAATAGTCAGTTCCCTTGGTATCACTCGACAGACAAGTCAACGCAAAGCTCAGTGAGCCAGGGTGGGTTTGGCACGCATCTGGTAGACAAAGCCCAGAACGGCTCCGAAAATGATGTGCAGTACCAGTGTCATGACCGGCGCCATCATGCCCAGGTCCAGGCCGAAAAAGCCGACACCCGCCATTGGCATTATCATGATCATCATGCCGAGCCACGCGGCGATGCCAAAGACGATACCCTTGAGCGGAGCGCTGCCGCCCGGGATCATATCATAAAGCACGGCAAATCCGCCGCCCCAGGCAATCGTGCCGATCATGAAGTGGATTATCCACCCGACAGCGACAGATGCGCCCATCATCGTGCCAATCATGGCGGCGACATCCAGTTCGGGCATCACACCCATCATGCCTTTCACCACCATCATCGCAGATAAGACGACAGTCGCAACGAATCCAGCCAGAAAGCCAGTTGAGATATTCTGCATTTTCATATTCCTTTGTTGTGGGCCTCAGCCCTTTGATTGCTTCTCGTCGTGAAGTTTGGAAAAGATGTCGTTGATCCGGTTCTTGTCGCCATCGTGTAGGTCACTACGTTCGGCGTTCGCGGCAGCTTGGGTCAGATCGCGTGTCTGGCGCATCTGACTGACGAACCGGTCACATCCTTTACACATCGCGAGATGAAGGCGCATCTGAAGTGTCTGCCATGTGCCCAGATCTTGATCCAACCAGTGCTCTGCGCGTTCAGCTACTTCACGGCAGGTCAGCATTTTCGATGTCCTTTTGTTTTGCGTCACATAGACAGGACACCGCAGCTCTGTCTTCGTTACAAATTATGCAAAAATAGATTTGTTGATGGAGTCGCCGGTTGATTCTTACGCCACAAGTCGATCCAACGCGGAGCGCAATGAAAACCGGGCACGATGCAGCAAAACCCGCATATTGCCCTCGGTTATCTCCAGGATATCGCAGACATCACCAGCCGCCAACTCCTGCTGGCCGCGCAGGACAAGAACTGCGCGTTGTGCGGGCGGCAGAGCCTCGATGGCGTCGGATAAATGTTCAAGAATACTGCGCCCCGCCACGATTCTCTCGGGTGTGACCTCTTCCCACAATTCGGGCATGTCTTTCCAGCGACCACGCCCATCAAAGGCTGCGGCGAGACCATCTTCTTCACCGTCCTGATCGAAAGATATCAACCGACCGTCCCGGCGGGCTCGGGTGCGGGCCTTGTTGCTCAGGATCGTGAAAATCCACCCGGCCAGTGATGACCGGTGTTCGAACCCGCCAATGTTGCGCAAAACAGCTACCCAGGCATCCTGCGCCACTTCCTCAGCGGAGGCCCGGTTCTGTAAAATGGCGGTCGCAAGCCGCACCATCGCGAGGTTGTGCCGACGGTAGATGATCTCGAATGCCGCTCTGTCACCGGAAACCAGGTCAGCCAGCAGCCCAGTTTCATCCTGTTGCGTTTGCACCCTGTGTTCCCGCCT
>JBDNEZ010000230.1:0-3002 GCA_041690095.1 Anderseniella sp. | reverse complement strand
GCTTCAACCGAGCCTACGCCTTCATACAGGGTGTAGACGGCTTCGTTGATCATGGGCAACAGGACCCGGTTCACGATGAAGGCAGGAAAATCTTCTGCAACTGCTACGGACTTGTCCAGGGTACCGACAAACTCGCGCACTTCCTGGAAAATCTCGTCAGCAGTGGCAATGCCGCGAATCAATTCCACCAGTTCCATCACCGGTACCGGATTCATGAAATGGATGCCCATGAAGCGTTCCGGCCGGTCTGTTACGGCAGCCAGCCTGGTGATGGAAATCGAAGAGGTATTGGAACCGATCATGGTGTCGGGTTGCAGGTGTGGACAAAGATCGGTCAGGATCTTGCGCTTGACGTCTTCATCTTCAACCGCTGATTCAATGACAAGGTCCACATCGCCAAATTGTTCAAAGCTTGCATAAGGCGCAATACGTTCAAGGGCTGCCTTGCGTTCAGCCTCGGTTATCTTGTCCGATTTGACCTGCCGGGCCATATTGCCGTTGATGGTAGCAAGGCCCTGTTCGATCAGATCTGTTGATATGTCGTACAGACCCACCTGATAGCCGGACAGTGCGCATACATGTGCGATGCCTGATCCCATCTGACCCGCACCGATAATCCCGATTTTCTTGATCGTCATATTGTTCAATATCTCTTCATACCGCGAAGTGCGCGAGACTATCGCGGGTGTTGCCGCACGGCAAGAGAGTTTATCGCACTGCAATATAAAACCCGCCTGGCGTTTCCGTCAGACGGGTTGGAATGTGTGTTTTGACATCGTGGCGGGCCAGACATCGTTCCGGCACTGGTATTACCTGTTCAGTAACCGGCTTTGGTCAGTTCCGCTTCAAGCGCCGGCACGGCTTCAAACAGGTCGGCAACAAGACCGTAATCGGCCACCTGGAAGATCGGCGCTTCTTCATCCTTGTTGATGGCCACAATGACTTTCGAGTCCTTCATGCCGGCAAGGTGCTGAATGGCACCGGAGATGCCGACAGCGATGTACAGATCGGGCGCAACCACTTTGCCGGTTTGACCAACCTGGTAATCATTTGGCACATAGCCTGCATCGACAGCGGCACGTGATGCACCAACAGCCGCATTGAGCTGATCGGCAACTTTTTCCAGCATTGCGAAGTTTTCACCATTCTGCATGCCACGCCCGCCGGATATGATGACGCCCGCAGAGGTCAGTTCCGGCCGATCGGACTTGGACAGGTTTTCACTGACATAGGATGTAAGGCCAGGATCGGCTGGTGCCGCAATTTTTTCAATTGCTGCAGAGCCGCCGGTACCGGCAGACTCAAACGATGCAGTCAAAACCGTGACGATTTTCCTGGCGCCTGTCGCCTGAACCGTCTGTACCGCATTGCCGGCATAGATGGGGCGTTCAAACGTGTCGGCGCTGTGCACGGCAATGATGCCTGAGACCTGCATTTCGTCGAGCAGGGCAGCAACGCGCGGGGACACGTTTTTGCCGTTTGTCGTTGCCGGTGCGACCATGGTGTCGTGATCTGCCATCAGGCCGACGATCAACGCGGCCATCGGCTCGGCCAATGAGCGTTCAAACATGGCATCATCGCAATGCAGAACCTTTTTCACGCCGGCAAGACCTGCGGCTTCCTTGGCAGCGCCGTCGGCGTTATGTCCGGCCACCAGAACGTGTATGTCGCCACCCATTTGTGTGGCGGCAGTCAACGCCTTGTGGGTTGCGTCCTTGAGACTGGCATTGTCGTGTTCGGCTATGAGGAGAATGGCCATGATCAGATAACTCCTGCTTCGTTTTTCAGCTTGTCGACAAGCTCCGCAACCGATGCCACTTTCTTGCCGCCCTGGCGTGCCGGCGGTTCAACGGTCGATACAATCTTCAGTTTGGGGGCGATATCAATGCCCATTTCAGACGCGATTTTCTCATCGAGTGGCTTTTTCTTGGCCTTCATGATGTTCGGCAGTGATGCATATCGCGGCTGGTTGAGGCGCAGATCGGTGGTCACGATCATCGGCATCCTGACCTTGATGGTTTGCAGGCCGCCGTCGATTTCGCGGGTAACGTTGGCACTGTCGCCGTCCAGTTCGATCTTTGAAGCGAACGTGGCCTGCGACCAGCCCATCAGGGCAGCCAGCATCTGACCGGTCTGATTGCAGTCATCGTCAATGGCCTGCTTGCCAAGGATTACCAGGTCAGGGCGTTCTTCCTCGATCACCGCCTTGAGCAGTTTGGCAACGCCAAGCGGTTCAACCTACGCGTCATGCTTGATGAGAATGCCGCGATCGGCGCCCATTGCAAGTGCGGTGCGGATGGTTTCCTGGGCCTGCTGTGGCCCCACCGAGACTGCGATAACCTCGGTTGCGGTACCGGCTTCCCTGAGGCGAAGAGCTTCTTCGACGGCAATTTCGTCGAAAGGGTTCATCGACATTTTGACATTGGCCAGTTCGACACCCGAACCATCGGCCTTGACGCGGATCTTGACATTATAGTCAACCACCCGCTTGACAGCGACCAGTACTTTCATATGAGGCAATCTCTCTCGTTAATAGTGATAGCGGTCCACCTGGGTAACGCCCGTGAATTCAACCGCCATAAGCAAAGCTTTGCGAGGCGTGGGCGGGACCCTATTGGCCTGTTATCGGGTCCGTCAATGCGATATCCGTCAATTTGTTGCCAATTGCGACGTCTGGTCACAATTTTTCAGCTTAATTGGCATGACCGGGTCCCTGCCGGTCAGGCCTGTCGTGTCGCCAGCGTGCTTCTGAACGCGGCTGTAACCAGAAAGCCGGTTGCAAAACCACCTATGTGAGCCCACCAGGCCACGATTACCTCGCCATCGGACTCATCAAGATACAGCGACAGAAACTGAAAGCTGATCCAGGCAGCCAACGCCCAGCCTGCAGATATGCGCAACGGGATTTTCATGAACAGCAGAACCCAGACGCGGGCTTTGGGATACAGTACCAGATATGATCCCAATACGCCTGACACGGCACCGGATGCACCGACCAGTGG
>JBDNEZ010000229.1:0-8161 GCA_041690095.1 Anderseniella sp. | reverse complement strand
TGCAGCAGCCAGAATTTGAAAGATCAATGGTGGGCTGCAATGCTGCCAGGTTTGTACGCCTCACATAAATGCGGCAATGTCAAACCGACACTGACACCGTCCAACACCACACGAGCAGGCTTCCGGCAGAAGGTATGTATTGGGCAAACCCCGCCTCTGGAGTGCCCTGGCAACCTTTCCGCAGCTCCCTCCCACAGTTCTGACCCGGATGGCTGTTGTTGAAAATGTTCAAAAGGACAAACTGCCTTCCCAACAGATCGCAGATGTAATCGAAATGGTTGCAACAGCCACGGTAACACCGCGATATACCCAGTCGACACGGGTTCGATGGAGAAATCGCATTTCACCTGAAAGGCCGCATTTTCACATGAATTCAACTTGTAATCGTTCCGAATGCCGGGATAATGCAGAATTTACATAGGCTGAAATTCACTTTCCCGCAGAGACCTCTATGGACATTTCGCAAAGACATTTATAAAGTCCCCCTAGAACATATCAAAAGGAAAACTCTTTATGACTGAAAAAACGATGCGGGCTCTGGTACTTGAAAGTCACGGTGGACTGGAGAACCTGAAACTCATAAACGACAAGCCAGTGCCTGTTGCGAGCGAAAATCACGTGGTCATCCGTGTGGGCGCATCATCGTTCAACTACCATGACATATTTACGGTGCGCGGCATGCCAGGCATCAAGGTGCCGCTACCGGTTGTCATCGGTCTTGATATGGCCGGCGAAATCTCCGAGGTCGGGCCTGGTGTTGACGGTTGGAAAAAGGGCGACCGCGTTCTGGTCAATCCACTGAACAAGACCAAAGGGTTGCAGGGCGAGATGATGGATGGCGGCATGGCGGAATACTGCCACGTTTCCGCAGATCAGTTGATCAAAATGCCGGATGAAGTTTCATATGAAGAGGCCGCGACATTGCCGGTTGCCTATGGAACAGCACACCGCATGATTGTGACCCACAACACAGTCAAGAAGGGTGATCGCGTCCTGGTACTGGGAGCATCGGGTGGCGTCGGGACTGGCTGCGTATTGCTGTCCAAGCTGCTGGGCGCGGAAGTGGTCGCATGCGCCGGTGGTGAGGAGAAAATGCAACGCTTGCTGGATCTTGGTGCGGATCATGTCATTGACTACAAAGAGGTCAACTTTTCCAAATGGGCGATCGAAAAATACGGCAAACCACAGCGTCGAACCTATGAAGGCGGGGTTGATGTACTGGTGAACTTCACTGGCGGCGACACCTGGGTGCCATCGCTGCGCTGCATCAAACGTGGCGGCAAATTGCTGGTCTGCGGTGCGACAGCAGGGCACGACCCAAAAGAGGACCTGCGCTATATCTGGAGCTTCGAACTGCAGGTGATTGGCTCAAACAGCTTCTACGACGACAACCTCGCTGCATTGATGGATCTGATCGCCCAGAAGAAGCTCAAACCGGTTATCGACAAGGTTTTGCCGCTTGAACAGGCTGTCGAAGGGCTGCGCCTGATAGAAAATCGCGAAGTTCTCGGCAAAGTTGTCGTCACCCCGTAACCGGACTATCCCAACTCCATTTTACAAGGACTACCCATGACCCAAAAGCTGACAGCTGACGACGTTGAAAAGATGATAAACCGTGGGCCATTTCACCAATGGCTCGGCCTTCGTGTGGTTGAAGTGAATGATCAGGGAATTGATTTGACTGCGACATGGCGAGAAGAATGGGTCGTCAATCCGGATGTCGGGTATACCCATGGTGGAATTCTCGCAACTCTGGTTGATCTGACCGCCGATTGGGCGCTGGTTGCGCATACAGGCCGTGGCGTTCCAACCGTCGACATCAGGGTTGACTATCATCGCGCGGCCATGCAGGGCGATCTCTCCGCCAAGGGGCGCATCATCAAGCTTGGCCGACAGTTCTCGGTTGCAGAGGCGAAGGTCTTTGACAAGGACAACAAGCTGCTGGCAAGCGGGAGAGGCGTTTATCTGACAACTCCTCCCAAGGCTTGACCTCGTTCAGACTTGTGCTGATCCGGCGCTCATAAGCGGAAAGTGGAGATTGAGAAATGACAACACCAACCGCTAAAACGCGCAATGGGGAGTTCGATCACGCTGTCCTGAACCTGCACTATGATGTCGATGCCGGCGAAAAATTGTTCACGGCGCTGGGCTTTCAGGTGACATCACGCGGTTACCATAGTCTCGGTTCAATGAACCATCTGATTATGTTCGCGACGAACTATCTGGAGTTGATCGGGCTTGATCCGGATAATCCGAAACAGCGTAAGGAATTGCTTGACTGGCCGGTTGGTCTCAATGGACTGGTCTATGGCAGTGACGACGTTGACGCCACCCACCGCCGGCTTGGATCGCAGCAGTTGCCTACGCTTGAGCCGCAATCGTTCAGCCGTCCAGTCGAGATTGATGGAACCTCAAAAGAAGCCAGATTTCGGACCTTGCATATGCAGCGGGATTATTTCCCTGCTTCGCGCCTGTATTTCTGTGAGCATAAAACCCCGGAGCTGGTGTGGCACGAGGCGCTTCTTCAGCATCCCAACACGGCCCACAATTTGCAGCGGATAATGCTGGTCGACGACGACCCGGGCCGTCAGGCAGGCAAACTGGCGCAGGCCATAGGTGCCAGTGCCGATTCTGGTTTTGATGTCGTTAGTGGAAACACCATAGTCGAATGCAGGCTGAAACAGAAATATGTCGACGATTACGGCGACAATATCGCCCTCGATGGTGCACTGCCAAAGATCGTGGGGCTGAGTTTCAGCGTTCAGTCATTCAGCAAGCTGAGGCACAGCATGACATCTGACTGGAAGCAAAAGCTGGTTGCATCAGACCATGGCAGCCTGCTCATTCCTGCATCGCATTGTTTTGGCGTGATGCTTGAATTTGTTGAAACTGACTAGAGTGCCCGATCATGGATGAACCAAACCTTGGAACACTTGTTGATTGTGCAGGTCGACCCGATGACATAGCCATTATCGACTTTGATGGAAAAACCACCCGCGAAATCACGTATGGTGAACTGGACAATCTGGCCAATGGCGTGGCTCGAGCCCTTGTGCAATCCGGTTTTTCACGCGGCGATCGAATTGCACTGCTGGCCGCCAACAGTTCGAGCTATCTCGCAATTCACCTGGGTATAATGCGCGCCGGCATGATATCTGTACCAATCAACTACCGGCTCCCAAGTCACCTTACTGATTATATCATCCAGGATTGTGGAGCGCGCATTGTTTTTTGCGATGCTGAGCGCAGCGCCATTGTTCCCAAACACCTGAAAGCCGTTCGTCTGGATAATCCTGACGATCTGAATTCATTCGTGGATCCGGGACCATTTGAAGCCGTTCAGCCAGAGGGCGATGAAGCAGCTACGTTTCTTTATACGTCAGGATCGACAGGCAGGCCGAAAGGCGTGGTTCTCTCTCACCGCGCCCAACGATGGGTGGTCGAGATGCGTGCCCCGAAATCCATTTCAAATCAACGCGCCATTATTGCCGCGCCGCTCTACCATATGAATGCTTTGGCCCTGTCGCATCTGATTTTTGCAGGTCATGCGAGCATGGTGCTGATGCCGCAGTTTGCAACCAAGCCCTACGCTGCTGCAATTCGCCGCTTCCGCTGTACCTGGCTGACGTCTGTTCCGCCGATGATCGCAATGATGCTCGATGACAAAGAGGCAATGTCGAACGCCGATTTTTCTTCTGTTCAGCATCTGAGAATGGGCTCCGCACCAGCCAGCAAGAGTCTGCTCGATGAAATAGCACACACCTTTCCGGGCGCCAAAGTAATGAATGCCTATGGAACAACTGAGGGAAGCCCGATCGTCTTTGCGCCGCATCCAGACGGCAAACCTACTCCGGCATTGTCGTTGGGCTGCAAACACCCGGCAGTTGACCTGAGGCTTCGAGGCGACAGTGACAAGCCTGCCAATGAAGGCGTGCTTGAAATGTGCTCACCCGGTATGATGAACGGGTATCACAATCGTCCTGACCTGCCGTTACCGTTCACCAATGACGGGTATTACATAACAGGTGATGTATTCAGCCGCGATGAAGACGGATTTTATTACTTTGTCGGACGCACGGACGACATGTTCGTCTGCGGTGGAGAGAATATCTTTCCAGGAGATGTGGAGCGCATTCTGGAGTCGCATCCGGATGTGGGTCAGGCGTGTGTGGTTCCTGTGGTCGACGCTATCAAGGGACAAAAGCCGGTTGCATTTGTTCGGCTTGTCCATGGCGCACACGTGCACGAAGATGAACTGAAAGCCCATGCACTGGAATACGGTGCCGCCTATCAGCATCCCCGTTTCATCTGGTTCGTCGAAGACTTTCCGCTTGCATCAACCAACAAGATTGATCGGGCAATCCTGATGCAGCGGGCCAACGAACTGACAATATCCAGCCAACCTTCCAGGAAATAGAACCGGCTGGCGACTCACAGCGGTGTGACAGACGCACAAAGCACCATCAAACATGTTGAAAGTTCAATTTGATGGGTGATTACAAACGTGTTAAACATGTTTAACGACTCGTGGTCTTATCGCAATCAATCCATATGACCTGCTGAAGATGTGGGAACAGACAAACATGGCACTCGTTGATCAACATTACACAAATGCACGAACGGCGTTCGCGGCGTTTTCGGAAAGTCTGCTGGGCGCCAATCGTCTTGAACATATAAGGGAAGACCTGGTCGGCAAGGATGCCGTGATTGAAGGCCCCTTCGGACCCAGGCAGTTATTGTATGCAGACTACGTTGCGTCCGGGCGCGCACTCGGCGCGATCGAGCGCTTTGTGTATTCTCATGTCCTGCCCTATTACGCGAACAGCCACACGGAAGCCTCCTTCTGCGGCGGCGCAATGACTGGTTTCAGACGTGCTGCACGCGATGTAGTGGCAGAATGCTGCGGTGCTGATCAGGACCAGTATGCGGTGATTTTCGGCGGCTCCGGTGCGACCGCTGGTCTCAATCGTCTGGTTAATCTGCTGGGCATTACGGCAGCAGTATCTGCCGGCGAGGTACCACTGGTCATAACTGGGCCTTATGAACATCACTCGAACATTTTGCCGTGGCGCGAAAGCGGTGCCGAGGTGGTTGAAGTTGAGGATCAGGCAAATGGCGAGATCAACCTGGAACACCTCGACCTGATCTTGTCGGATGCCGGCGACAGGCTTGTCATTTGCGCATTTTCTGCTGCCTCGAATGTTACCGGGATCATCACCGATATTGCTGCTGTTACCAGGCGAGCGAAATCGGCAGGTGCGAAAGTGGTGTTGGATTTTGCAGGTGGTGGTCCTTATCTGCCGATCCAGACACAACCTGCCCTGGATCTGGAGATAGATGCGTTGGCCATATCGCCACACAAGTTTATTGGAGGTCCCGGTGCCACAGGAATTTTGATTGTTCGCCGCGATGCGGTGGTCACCAACAAACCCACATTGCCGGGAGGCGGAACAGTCAAGTTCGTGACCCCTGTGTCGCATGACTACAGCGATAGCCTTGAGGCTCGCGAAGAGGCCGGCACTCCCAACGTGATTGGAGACATCAGGACGGCTCTCGCATTTCTGGTGAAAGATGCGATCGGCAACACGACAATGTCCGAAAGAAACGACGATATGCGCGTGCGCGCCCTGTCAAAATGGGGTCAGGTCGAACAGTTGGAGTTGCTCGGCGAGCGTGGCGCGGACCGCTTGCCGATTTTCTCGTTCCGTATCAGGGATGGCAAGGGTGACTACATACATCATCAGCTGATTACACGCATGTTGAGCGATCGTTTTGGTATTCAGGCGCGTGGCGGCTGCGCCTGTGCAGGACCGTATGTGCATCGGTTGTTGAATATCGATGAGGACCAGTCAAACGCACTACGTCTCGCGATATCCAATGGTGACGAAATTTCCAAACCTGGATTTGTCAGGCTGAATTTCAGCGTTCTGCTTTCAGACGAAAAAGTCGACTATATTATCGACGCAGTCGCACATGTGGCCGAGGATGCGGCGACTTACTCGAAGTATTACGCCGTGGATGCCGCAAGAGCCATATTTTACCCAAAGCCGGATATGGATGCGAATGACAAGATTCTAACCGGGTGATCCAGATCACGGAAATCACAAACAGGCCATATGAGTCACACCAAAAGCAACCGCTTTTTTCCCGGCATCTGACGCAAGGGTTTGAGGTTGTTTGATTGCCCCGGCAAAAAGCCTCTCGCAGATGACCAGTTGCTCTAACACTTTGGAAACGATCAGGTTTATGATTTTTGGTTGATTCAACCAAAAATCATCCTGATCTACACTAATCGCGTGTTTTCACTGACGCCTATTTTCACATCGAGCAGTGATTCACTCGACAGGAAAGCATCCAGTACCATCGCTCGCGATGATCGTATCTGCTCAACAATAACGCGCTCGGCCGTACCGGTATCCCCGGCTGCAAGAGCGTCGATCAAAGCCTTGTGCTCAGAGTGCATTTCACCGCCCCGGTCGCGAATTGACAGGCCGAAGTGAAACATCCTCTGCAGCTCAAGCAGAGTCTGTTTCAATATGCCAACCACACGGTCGTTGCCGCTCGCTGCTGCAATAGAAAGGTGGAAATCGCTGTTGCTCTGCAAGAAAAGCGCTTCACTTTCCTTGTTACCGGGTTCGTAATCAGCAGAACACAGCCTGTCCAGACGATGCAGGTCCGCAGAATCGACCTTTCCGGCGGCAAGTTTCACAGACGCGACTTCGACAATTTCCCGCAACTGAAAAAGATCGTTGAGATCCCGCAAGGTAATCGGTTTGACCTGATACCCCTGACGACGGACAGGCTGCAGCAATCCGAGAAGTGAAAGTCGGTCTACGGCAGCACGCGTGGCTGCACGCCCCACATCCAGTTGCTCGGCCAGATCCTGTTCCGTAATGATGGCACCGGGCATGATCTCGCATCTGACGATGGCTTTGTGGACGGCATCAAAAGCGATATCGCTTTGCCGCAACCCGACCGTTGCCTTTTTTAAAGGTTTGCCTAATGATAAAACCTGACCCATGACGTCATTTTCGCATATTTGAACATGTCTTGCAAGGCGATCAGACAAATGCGTCTGATCCTTGTTCACATCACAGTCTCCTGGTGCCTCTCCAATACAACAGCGGTTTGCAGCGGGCCGGTCGGCGCCGCGTGCCGGACAATCAACTGCACCGTGCCCTGAACACAATTGCGTCGGCTTGATTTACGGCGTGTTGAACATGTTAATAAATTACATTGTTCATTGTTTTTGCATCGATACAACGACGTAGGCAATTGAATGTATTAGATAAAATTTTGAAATGTTTAGATATGTTGACCATTCTTGTTTTGCTTGTTACGATTTTGTTGAGCATGGTTAGTCAGGCAATGGCCAACCTCAGACTACAAATTGAAATCGGGTTATGTTCAGCCCGCTGGATAAGTGCAACAATCAGGAGCATAACATGTTTAAATTTTCGAGAATCCTATTTGGTATCTCGCTTTCAGCCGCAATCATCGGATCCTCGCCGGCCTGGGCCGCCGACCCGGTAAAGCTGTCCATTGCCTCATTCAGTCCCAAGTCCAGCTGGTTTGCATACTCGACCCGGTTGTCGGAAATGTTGAGAGAGACACTTCCTGAAGGGTCTGTGGTCGACGCTCCTCCAAAGGGCGGCGGAACTGCCAATCCCAGCTTGCTTGCCGCTGGCAAGTTTGATGTCGGCTTCGTAATGACATCTGTAGCGGGCTGGGCCAAGAACGGCGAAGTTGCCTATGACAAGCCACTTGATAATCTGCGTTCTCTGGTCGGCGGGTTTGATCAATACTACCTGGCAGTAGTTGCCCGAAAAGACGATAATGACGCCGACCTGGCAACATATGTCTCCGCGCACAAGGACATGAAAGTCGTGCTTCGTGGCAAGGGCAGCATCGGAGGTCTCGCCGGCGAACAGTTGCTTGGCCTGTCCGGGGCGTCGGAAAAGCAAGTGTCAGCTGCCGGTGGTCGTTATGATAAGGTTGGTTCGTTCGGTGTCGTGAAAACCGCACTGTCAACAGGCAAGTCTGACTTGTGGATACATACAATTACCCGTGGTCACCCGGCTCTGACCGAAATTGCTATCGGCACACCATTGAGTTACCTGCAACCGGCGGACGAAGTTCTGAATAAAATGGAAGCACAGGG
>JBDNEZ010000228.1:0-7511 GCA_041690095.1 Anderseniella sp. | reverse complement strand
TTATGGATATTTTCTCGTCCCGCCGGATCAGATCAACCGGCTGGACAAGCTTTTTGATGCATTGGCACCAGCATTGAAGACCACCGACGTGCTGGGCTTCACATTCGACGGAACCGTGGCCCTTGATCTGCTGGCTGAGGAATATAAAATCCAGCTGCCTGAACAGTATCAGGGGCTTAGCGCGGCAGACATCTTCGAAAATGAATTCGGTCAGGCCCTTACCGTGGGCGACAGGATCGACCTCGGCACCCTATACCTTGTCGCTGTGGAATTGGCCGGAGACACCGTTGCCCGCGTCGTACTGGAGTTGCCGGAAGAGCCCGAGTGGGAAGACCGCTTCAGGACCACGCTTGTCGCCACAGTGCTGCGCGCCAGGTCGCTTTTTGCTGCCCGACGGGGGTGAAGGTCAGCCTCGCGTCCATTTCGGATCCAGTGTGTGTGTCTGGCCTGACATCAGACAACCTATTCGGTGCTAAGTGTATATTATTGTACAGTGTTTTCGGCACATTGATTTTGATCAGTGCGGCTACACGAAATATCAGACATTGTCAGTCTGGATCCTATTGAGCGCAATACGTTTTAGTGATCGGATTCTCCAGTGCTGAGTTAGGACTATGATCTGACATGAACGACGCGAATATTCAGGGGCCAACCACAGCCACCGGTGAGAGCAGCAACGGTAGTCAGTCAGCAATGCTTGTGGCCATGTTTCGCAGGCCGTGGGTCAAGATCGCGTTGGTGATGATTGTCGCGATTGCCTTGATCGCCGCCGGCTTTTTCATCTACGCGAACCGGCCAGTCTCCGTTCATGTGGCCGCATTGGAAAAGGATATTGGTGTGCGGGTATTTGGCCTTGGCACGGTTGAAGCTCGCGTCCGTTCGAGCGTCGGCTTCGAGGTTGGTGCCACGCTTGTTGAACTTAAGGCAGATCATGGCGACAGGGTTCGCAAGGGTGATGTGCTGGCTCGCCTCAATTCAGGCGAGCAGGAAGCAAAAGTGGCCAAGGCCAATGCTGCACTGACAAGCGCACAGGCCAACATAAACAAAGCGAATGCCAATCTCGTGCGTGCGCGTGCGATCTTTGCACAGAAACAAGAGACCAACCTGCGCAAACAGTCGTTGGTCGGCCGAGACGTAGTTTCCAAGGAAACGGCCGGGGAAGCGCAAAGTGAAGTGGATGTCGCCAACGCTGATGTTTCGGTCGCCACGAGCGAGATTGAGGTCGCAAAAGCCATGCTGACTGATGCCCAGGCTCAGGTGCAATTCGAACAGACGATGTTGCGTCATCGGACATTGGTTGCTCCCTATGATGGCATCGTAATTGAACGCCATAAGGAGCTTGGCACTGTCGTCAAGTCCGGCGATCCGATTTTCAGCCTTATTGCAGCTGACACATATTGGGGTCTTGCCTATGTCGATGAGGCACGTGCCGGGTTCATCCGCCTCGGGCAAAAGGTCGATGCGCGCCTGCGCTCACGCCCGCAGGATGCTTTCACGGGCAGCGTCGCTCGCATTGGGCTTGAGAGTGATCGGGTAACTGAGGAACGGCGGGTTTTCATCAAAGGGGATAACCCGCCCCAACGGGTGTACCTTGGCGAGCAGGTGGAATTCTGGATCACAGTAGCGCAGCTTGATCGCGCGCTTCTTGTCCCGGAAGCTGCGGTACAAGGTTATGACAGATTACAGGGTAAAGTCTGGACGGTCGAAGCCGGACGGCTACATCTTCGCACAGTAACATTTGGCCATCGAACGGAAGATGCCCGGCTGGAGATTCTCGGCGACCTGCCTCCGGGCGCAAAAGTTGTTACACGACTGAACAAGGGATTCCGCGAAGGTCGCTCTGCACGCATCATCGAGACGAGTCCGAAATGAATCTTGCCTATCGCGATATTCGGCACAATCTGGGGAGATTCCTGCTCACTTGTGTGGGATTGGGGCTGCTGCTCGGCGTGGTGCTGGCGATGATCGGTATTTACCGTGGCCTGGTTGTTGACGCCCTGACCATCGCGCGCGCTCCAGCAGTTAATCTTTGGGTTGTTGAAGCAGGCACGCGGGGTCCGTTTGCAGAAGCCTCGAGAATTCCGGGCGACGTGCGAGAGTCGATTGCCCGCATTGCAGGCGTATCCGCGGCCGGCAGTATCACCTACCAGACTGTTGAGGCAGAACATCAAGGCAGCAAACTCAGACTCTATGTCATCGGTTATGAGCTGACACGGCCCGGCGGACCGCATGAGATTGACCAAGGTCGCAACATCTCCCGTAACCACTATGAACTGGTGGCAGACCGGACCTCGGGTCTCATCCTGCAAGATCGTATTCAACTCGGCAGGAGTATATTCACCGTAGTTGGACTAACCAGCAACCAGATCAATTCCGGCGGCGATCCTGCTGTCTACATCACGTTGCCGGATGCGCAAAAGCTTCAATTCGATCTCTCTCCACCTGCAGCCCGAATACAAATTGCTCGCGGCGCCGGCGCAGTAAACCGGGATACCGTCAATGCAGTCGTCGCTCGCTTGCAGCCCAATGCAAATTACGGTGCCGTGGCCGAAACTGTACGGCGCTGGAAGCATCTGTCAGCCATCACGCAGGACGAGCAGGAGATGATTTTGACTCGTTCGCTGGTTGACCGGGCCCGGCGTCAGATAGGGTTGTTCACCTCGCTCCTGTTGATTGTATCGGCCGTGATCATCGCACTTATCATCTACACAATGACGATGGAAAAGCTGAGGCAAATTGCGACCCTGAAACTCATTGGTGCACCCGACCGGACAATCGTCGGCATGATTGTACAACAGGCCCTGGCGCTCGGGTTCATCGGATTCGCGATCGGCGCAACCCTCATCACCAATGTCAAAGACTATTTCCCCCGACGCGTGGTTCTGGAACCGGACAATGTGGCCGTGCTCGCCGCCATCGTGCTTGTCGTTTGCCTTTTGTCGAGTGGCCTTGGCGTGCGCGCAGCCTTGAAAGTCGATCCGGCTTCAGCGCTGGGAGGCTAGAATGGTTGCCACACTCAATGATACCCCGCTGGTGCGCCTCAGTGGCATTTCGAAACACTTTGGTCACGGTCCGGCACGTGTAGATGCGCTACGCGATGTATCGATTGAAGTTCATGCCGGCGAGGTCGTTGCGCTGCTTGGTCCTTCCGGATCGGGCAAAACAACTCTTCTCAATGTGATCGGTTGTATTCTTGAACCTTCAACCGGATCGATGGAACTTGATGGCGAACTGGTTCTGGACAATGGCCGGTGGTTGCGCTCGAACTTGCGGCAGTTGCGTCTCGACAAGATCGGTTTCATCTTCCAGTTCCACAATCTGATCCCGTTTCTTGACGCAACCGACAACGTAGCTTTGGTGCTTCATCTTGCAGGCCAGCAAGCCGGCACTGCCCGCAAGCGCGCGGTCGAGCTGCTGGACTATCTTGAAGTCGGCAACCGCAAGGATTCGATGCCGGCCAATCTGTCGGGCGGTGAAGCGCAGCGAGTGGCAATCGCTCGGGCACTGGCCAACAATCCGAGGATTATCCTCGCCGACGAACCGACGGCAGCTCTCGATTCAAAGCGGGCTGGCATTGTTATGGATTTGCTTCGCAAAGTGGCAGTTGAAAACGCTGCAGCCATCATTGCCGTCACGCACGATGACAAGATATTTGACCGCTTCGATCATATCTTTCTATTGCGTGACGGCAGGTTGGATCTTGAATCGACCTGAGGGGTCAATAGCCAGTTTCTTTGGTATAAGGCCCAAGAGCTCGGCGCCGATCACCAGGACCGGCGCCGCTTTGGACGGTTTCATGGTTTTCCTTTCTGTTTGCCCGGCCATTCAAACGCGCGCCACGAAATATGCG
The DNA here is from genome assembly GCA_041690095.1 of Anderseniella sp. Classification (GTDB taxonomy): domain Bacteria; phylum Pseudomonadota; class Alphaproteobacteria; order Rhizobiales; family Aestuariivirgaceae; genus Anderseniella. The sequence goes on along the minus strand of JBDNEZ010000228.1, from coordinate 3,661 downwards.
TTGATTGGATCGTGCGGCAGCCGGTGCATTTCGACCTCGGCCCATCCCGCAACCGCCAGATATTCCTGCGCGGTTTCCACACCCCACATTGCGCCGAGCCCCGGGCCGCCCTGACCTATCGAGATCGGCGTGCAATGCATGCTGGAAATCGTGTAGAGCAGCGGCGCGAATGGATTATCGATGTTGTTCTCCAGATCGCGTGAACCGCCGATATCCTGCATCAGGAACACGCCGTCTTCCGCCAGCGAGTTGTGCACCATGGTCAGGAAACCCTGCGGATCCTTCTGGTCGTGCACCGCGTCGAAGGCTGTGATCAGGTCAAAGCAGCCCAGCGACTCCACGGCGGACAGATCACGCGCTTTGAGGTGGAGGTTACCGATGCCGTTTTCGCCCGCCTCGGCCTGTGTCGCTGCAAATGCGTCCGGACACAGGTCGAACCCCGTGAACGTACTGTTGGGGAAAGTCTCGGCGAGTTTCAGCCTCGCCCGACCGCCGCCGCAGCCGACATCGGCCACGTCGATCCCGGCTTCGAGTCTCCCGACCAGACCGGGCACGACGGGCAGGATTCCGGTCACGAGATTCGCGACGACAAGCTGCGCGCTGTCCTCGGCCATCACCTCGTGAAAGCGGTCGAAATGACCATAGTGCAGCCCTTCGCCTGATCGGAATCTTTCCAGCATGTCTTCCTCGACCGATGCGGCGACACAGATGAACTGGCTGGTTACGGCGAAGTTGTCAGGGCTGGCCGCCCGCGTCAGGAACGCTGCGTGTTCGGGGGGCAAGGTGTAGCTGCACATGGCCGGGTCGTAGTCCACAACGCGCGAGGTCACCATCACGCCCAGCCATTCGCGGACATAGCGCTCATGACAACCGGCGGCGTTCGCCAACCCGGCCGAGGTGCAGCCGGGGATTGCGGCCAGTGCGTCAAACAGTCTGGCGCGGTGGCCGATCGAGGTCATGATTGCCAATGACGCCTCGGACAACGTCGTGATGTAGCGTTCAGCGAAGGCTTCGGCCTTCTGCTGGTCGAATGCAGTGATGTTTTCTTGAATTGTCATTTCTGTCTCCAATCTCAACGGCGGTGCGATATGCCCGCTTATGCCGGTGGGAATGGACAAGACGGATGGTTTTGTGTAGAATAGAATAAGACAGAAACGGTGATTATCGGACACAATGGACAAAAATACTCCTATCCAATCAGTTCGAACGGTGGTTGTCGGCAGTCCTTCGGCAGGAACCGCGACCACCTTTTCTATTCTTGATGTACTGGCCTCGGTCGGGCGCGACTGGGAGTTTTTGCACGGTACTGCGCCTGTCAAGGTCGTTGCTTTCGACGCCAGCCTGAGAACGATGACAGGTGCCCCGTACTGGGACATCAACGGCCGTCGGATTACGCCGGATGCCGCATTTGACGAAGATCCGGCGCCCGATCTGGTCATCGTCGCCGACATGCATCTCGACCCGTCCGCGCCCCTGCCTGACGATCTGGTCGAGGCCGCCGGGTGGATCGCCAAGGTCCATGCTGATGGCGCCCTGGTCACATCCGTCTGTTCCGGCGCACTCGTCCTCGCCACAGCTGGAGTCCTTGACGGAAAGGAAGCCACCACCCATTGGGGCTTCGCCGATATGCTCGCCTGCCAATTCCCCACAATCAAAGTGCGACGAGAACGGATTCTCATACCCGCCGGTGACGGCCACCGCGTAATTACAGCGGGCGGGGCGTCGGCATGGTCCGACCTTATGCTTTACCTGATCGCGCGCCTGGCGGGAGCAGAAGCGGCACGGCGCATCGCGAAGGTCTGGCTGCTTGACATGCATGATGACGGGCAGCTCAAGTATGCCTCGCTCTCGGCTGGTCGCCATCACGAGGACAGAATCATCGCGGAGGCCCAGGCCTGGGTGGCAGAACATTATATGTCGCGCACTCCGGTGGCCGACATGGCCGCCCGCTGCGACCTGTCCGAGCGGGGGTTCTTGCGCCGGTTCCGCCGCGCGACCGGTCAGTCGCCGGCCGAATATGTCCAGACCCTTCGCGTCGAGGAAGCCAAGCAGATGTTGGAAACCTCGGATGCACCCATTGACGAAATTGCAACGGAGGTCGGATATTCGGAACCTTCGAGTTTCCGGTCAGCATTCAAGAAGAACGTCGGACTGACAGCGTCGGTCTATCGCCGCAAGTGGCGCCTGTTTGCCCTGGCGGCGCCAGGCTGACGGCATCTTGAAAATTTCTCTAACACTTCGGAATTGAGCATCATTATCCAAACAGATGACTCCATATGACCGGATTTGACACCATCCAGTGAGTCAATAGTCAGGTTTTTTGGTATTACTCCGAGTCTGCCTCTGTTGACCTTTGCTGGAAGCTATCCGCAGGCCGTCGCCTGCAGGCGAACGCACAAAAAAATCGGAACCATTGTCGACCTGTGCCGTTGAAGTCCCAGTGAAGGGCAAAGAACGATAGAAAGGAAAATACCGAAAATGAAATTGTTTAACAAACATTTGACCACTGCCGCTTTTACGCTGTCGCTGCTCGCGGCACCTGTGATGGCGGCCCCGGTATCGCAGACGTCGGCGGTCAGCACGGCGGGCCTGGCAGCCATTTCTGCCGGTGAAAGCAACGTAATTCAGATTGCGACCCGCAGTGAGCGCCGTGCGGAGCGCCGCGCCCAGCGCCGCGCCAAGAGCCGCCGTATCGAACGTCGGTCCAATCGTCGTTCGGAACGCCGGGCCCGGAGGTCGCGTCATAACGGCTATCGCGGCTATCACCAACGCCGCCGCGGTTATCGCCGCCATTCAAACGGTTTCTGGTATCCGCTCGCTGCTTTTGGCGCGTTGGCTGCAATAGCCAATAGTGGGCATAGCCATTCGAGCCGCCATGTTCGTTGGTGCGACAACAGGTATCGCAGCTACCGTATCTCGGACGACACCTTCCAGCCGTACAACGGGCCGCGCCGCAGGTGCAACTCGCCGTACAATTGATAGGTTTGGTTTGACGTTTTAGAGCCTGCCCGAATACCTCGGGCGGGCTCGTTCGTATCTATTCTTGTTGCATGGTTGACGGTGAGAACGTTGTCCACCTGTTCCGGAGCGTACAAGCTGCATTTCAATTGCAGCAGCTCGCCTTACTGCTATTTCAACAAACCTATGGGAGTTGAGGCGACATTGACAAGTTAACCCGCTGGATTGGACATTTCATATGCAAGCATTCGCTATTGGATTTTAAAATTCGGGAAACAATATGCTCGAAGGATTGGTCGCGGAAGACCACGCTCAAATTGCTGGTGGCATCTTGATGAAGTGTTTGTGTCCATCAACGTCAAGCAGATGTATTTGCGGCGCGCTGTTGATGATTAGGGGGGAGGTTTTGGAAGCTCTGGTTCAATCACCCAGAAACACGAAGACCACGCTGAAACCGGTGAGAAAATTGCTCACGAAACAAGGCTTCTTGCCCAATACAATCGTTACAGAAAAACTGCAATTGTATGATGCAGCGCTTAGGAATCTGGGGCTTTCCAAGTGTCATGATTTTGTTGGCAGAAAGAATAACCGGATTGAAAATTCACATCAACCTGTTCGACGCCGGGAACGCAAAATGCAATGGCTCAAGTCTGCCGGTTCAGCACTGCAGTTTCTTTCAGTTCATTCCTCCATTTACAATCTC
>JBDNEZ010000227.1:0-2689 GCA_041690095.1 Anderseniella sp. | reverse complement strand
GCTGTCGAACACCACTTCACCGCAGGCCGCACCGGGAGACGCCGGCAGGCCGGACGCGATAATGTCGCGCTCGGCCTTCGGGTCGAGCGTGGGATGCAACAACTGGTCAAGCGAGCCCGGCTCTATGCGCGAGACGGCCTCGGCCCTGGTGATCAGGCCGTCTTCAGCCATATCAACGGCGATTTTCAGGGCTGCCTGGGCAGTGCGCTTGCCTGACCGCGTCGGCAGCATCCACAGCTTGCCGTCCTGAATGGTGAACTCGAGGTCCTGCATGTCGCGGTAATGGGTTTCCAGCCGGTCGAAGATACCGGTCAGTTGCTGGAAGGTTTCAGGCATCAGATGTTCCAGTGACGGATCCCTCATGCCGGCCTCAATGCGGGCCGCCTCGGTGATGTTCTGCGGCGTGCGAATACCGGCAACCACGTCTTCACCCTGCGCATTGACCAGAAACTCGCCATAGAGCTCCTTCGTACCGGTAGACGGGTTACGTGTGAACGCCACACCGGTGGCAGATGTGTCGCCCATATTGCCGAACACCATTGCCTGCACATTGACAGCGGTTCCCCAGCCGTCGGGAATTTCATTGAGCTTGCGGTAGGTAATGGCGCGTGCCGACTGCCAGGACTTTATGACAGCGCCAACCGCGCCCCATAATTGTGCATTGACGTCCTGCGGGAATGGCTCGCCGGACTCTTCTTCGACCAGCGCCTTGAAGCGCTCAATGAGCACTCCCCATTCATCAGCGCTGACATCGGTGTCAAGCTCGTGACCTTTTTCGTCCTTGAACTCACCCAGCATGTCTTCGAAGGCATCATGATCAAGGCCAAGCACCACGTCGGAGTACATCTGGATGAAACGGCGATAGCTGTCGTAGGCAAAACGCTTGTCACCGGCACGCGTCGCAAGGCCTTGAACCGTTTCGTCATTGAGGCCGAGATTCAACACTGTGTCCATCATGCCGGGCATGGATACGCGGGCTCCCGATCGCACCGATACGAGCAGCGGATTGGTTTTGTCGCCAAAGCCTGCGCCGACCTTGCCGCCGACCCATTTGACGGCGGCGGCCACATCAGCCTCGAGGCCATCAGGGTAGGCATTGTTGTTGTTGTAGTATTCGGTACAGACTTTCGTGGTGATGGTAAATCCGGGAGGAACCGGCACACCCAGCTGGCACATTTCAGCAAGGTTGGCGCCCTTGCCGCCCAGCAGCTCCTTGTCCTTCGCGGTACCGTCAGCCTGACCGTCGCCGAATTGATAGACCATTTTGCCGGAAGAACAGCTCATTTTCCTGCCTTTGTATTGATTCCACTGGATGGGATTTCGTGCAGCTGTTTAAGGCCACAATCAGACAGGTTTTTCAAGGCGCAGGTTGCCACATCACCGCAGGTGATGTGGTTTTGTTTATTTCGCTCACGCAAGCAGCCTGGCGGCTGCGCTTGCATATAGATCATTTCGCTCACGCCAGCAGCCTTCGGCTGCGCTCCGCTGGGGCGGGCCTGATCGGCCCGAGACCCGTCGGGTCTAGTTCCAGAGAATATCAAGGCAGGTTTGAAATTCTCATCCGAGGCACGTAAGTGCCGAAGCAAGGCCGACCGGCCGCCGCACGAAGTGCGCCCCAGCGGAGCGCAGCCGCCAGGCTGCTGGCGTGAGCGAGTAAAATGTCCAGCGCAAATGGTTGCCGATGGCGAGTATGGATCCTTGGGACGGAGCCCAAGGATGACAAGTTTACAAAATCGAACCCACTCTCATATGTCGTCCTCGGGCTTGTCCCGAGGACCCACAGCACTGATTACAGAGATGAACTCCCCTCCGAGGCACGTAAGTGCCGAGGCAAGGCCGACCGGCCGCCGCACGAAGTGCGCCCCAGCGGAGCGCAGCCGCCAGGCTGCTGGCGTGAGCGAAATGATCTATGCAAGCGCAGCCGCAGGCTGCTTGCGTGAGCTATATAAAAAATCTACCCCTCGATTTTCGAAAAATCAGCCACCGCCAGGGTCGCTTCGCGGATACGGTTTAGCAATTTCAATCTATTTTCCCTGAATGTCGGATCATCTGCGTTTACCGTCACCTTGTCGAAGAACTGATCCACGGGTCCACGCAGCTTGGCGATATGGCCCATGGCCGACACGAAGTCTTCTGCCTCGACAGCGCGTCTGGCGTTGGCTTCCGACTGGGACACGGCCCGGTTCAGGTCCTTTTCGTCGCCCTGCACCAGCAGCTTGGTATCGGGCGCGCCGGCAAACCTTCGGCCATCCTTTTTTTCCTCGATCTTCAGAATGTTGGAGGCCCGCTTGACGCCGGCCAGCAGATTTTTGCCGTCATCGGTCTCGAGGAAAGCCGACAGCGCTTCGACGCGCCTGACAATCATCAACAAGTCATCCTGATTGCCGAGCGCAAACACTGCGTCGATCAGATCATGCCGGGTGCCGTTGTCACGCAGATAGACCTTCAGGCGATCAGCGAAGAAGGAAAGCAGATCTGCTGCAATGTCATTTTCACTGCTGGTTGACACCGCCGGTTCGGCTTCAGCGACCTCTGCATCGTGATGGGCTGCGTCGAGGATCGGTTTCAGGCCTGCATTGCTGAGCGACAGCAGGTTCAAGCGCAATTCGCCTTCAAGTACCGTGCGGATAACCCCCAGCGCGGCGCGCCTCAGCGCATAAGGGTCCTTTGAACCCGTCGGCTTTTCATC
>JBDNEZ010000226.1:0-5196 GCA_041690095.1 Anderseniella sp. | reverse complement strand
TTTCTCGCCTGCCTCAAAAGTAACATCCAGCGAACGGCCGGACTCAGTGAGGCGAATTTCCTCAACCCAGACGGGAGGGCTGTTGGCATTGCTATCAGTCATCCAGAATCCGGGCCTCTTCTACCAGCATGATCGGAATGCCATCACGGATCGGATAGGCCAGACGCGCGCGCTTTGACACAAGCTCCTGCGTTTCAACATCATACTTCAGCGTCGAATGTGTCACCGGACAGATCAGCATCTCAAGCAAATTCGCGCTGGCGCGCCGGTAAGTCCGATGGCTGGTGTCGGCATCATCGAGATGTGAGGTGCCGGTGGAATCCGTCATTGCACCACCCGCTCGCCGTCACCGGATCCGGTCGACATGTCGGCCAGGGCCATAAGTGTCCTGGTGCGCTGCCTGAGATCCGGTGCTTCCAGCAAGGCCTGTTTTTCCCCGGAGGTGAATGAGCCGATCATCGACAGCGTATTGATCAGTGTGGACGTGGGAACCGCGCGGATTTCATTCCAGTCGACCTGCATCGAGCGGGCATCCAGGAATCGCCTGAGACTCACGAGCAGGCGCTGGCGATCCTCGCCTATGGTTTCATTCTCGTCGACGAGATCGATGAGGAAGTCAGTGTAGTCAGGCCGTACGATGTCAAACGGCTGACTGGATGCGACCTCTTCGGCAATTTTGAACCGGCAAATGCCTGACAGGACAATTTGCACCTGGTTGTCTTTGACTTCCATGAAAGAGGTAATCCTGCCTGCACATCCCACCTCGTACAGTTCAGATTTTGGCAAACAGTCGGCGCTATCCAGATCGCGTTCGGTTTCCATGTTGCGGGGTTGAATCATGCCAATGAGCCGGTCTCCAGACAGAGTAGTAGCGACCATTTCGAGGTACTTTGGTTCAAATATGTTCAATGGCAGGTCTCCACCGGGCAGCAACAATGCGCCCGGTAAAGGGAATATCGGCAGCGTATCGGGCAGATCTGCCGATGACTGGTAATGCTCGTCGTTGGTTTTCACAACCATCCCCCTTTGCAACGGATCAATCAGGCAAACAGGATCGAAGACAAACGCCTGCGGCCGGAAAGCGTCAGTTCGTGGGTGGGACCCCAGGCTTCAAAGAACAACAACAGCTGTTTTCGTGCGGCCTCGTCACTCCATGCCCTGTCTTTTTCGATCAGCCACATCAAATGATCCAGTGCGGCTTCCCCCTGGCCTGCGGCATTCAACGCAACCGACAGGTCGAGGCGTGACTGATAATCGGCTTCATCAGCGCTCACGGTTTCATTTAACCGGGCGATCTCGCCATCGTCAACCGGTGTCTCTGCCACGGTCAGGGCGGCAAGTGCGCCAGACACATGAACGTCATTCACCAGGGCTGGCGGCATAACGGCAAGTAACTCGCGAGCCGCGTCGAGATTGTCTGCTGCAATGTGGGCCTTGACCATCCCGGCGATGGCGCGGCCGTTTTCCGGTTCGAATTGTGCGACCTGTTCAAACATCGCCATGGCCTGCCCGGTATCGGTTTCCATTGCAGCTTCTGCGGCTTCCAGCAACTGTTCGACCTGTTCAGCCTGACCACCGTGGCTGGAGAGGACCTTTTCCACAAAGGCCCTGAGTTCCGATTCAGGCAGTGCACCCATGAACCCGTCGACAGGCTGGCCGTCCGCAAAGGCAAACACTGCCGGAATTGACTGGATGCGCATTTGCTGCGCCAACTGCTGGTTGGCGTCGATGTCCACCTTGACCAGATGTATCTTGCCGCCGGCCTCGGTCACGATCTTTTCCAGCAAGGGACCAAGCTGTTTGCACGGTCCGCACCAGGGCGCCCAGAAATCCACCAGCACCGGAACCGATTTCGACGCCTCAATGACATCGCTCATGAAGTTGGCAGTATCGGAATCCTTGACCACTTGGGTGGCTGACGGCGTGCCTTGCGCTACGGGTGCAGTGCCGCCGGCATTGAAGGATGTTCCCATCGAGAATGTCTGGTTTGTCATATTGGCCTTCCTGGGTGCCGTCTTGAAGATGAAGTCGCTAACATGGTCTCGCGACCTGCATTTTGCAAATCAATCCGACTGCCGTCGAATAGTGTTTCAGTCATATAGCGTGACGGTCCGGGGTTCATGGCCACACGAGGCAATGAATTTCAGCAGATCGTCCGGCGTCAGCGTGACCGTCGCGGTATTGACCAGTGGATGGTAACTGACCACGTGTTTCTGCATCATGGTGTCGTCAAGCACGACATTGACCTGGTGCGTCGTGTCATTGATCAGTGCGAACGGTGTGACCGAACCCGGCTCTACGCCCAGCACCTCGCGCAACAGGTCGGCACTGCCAAAAGAAATTCTTGCTGCCCCGATACGGGCCGGCAGAGCTTTGAGGTCGATCGCGGCGTCTTCCAGACAAACGATCAGCCACAGTGTTCCCTTCTTGTCCTTCAGAAACAGGTTCTTGCAGTGCCCGCCGGGTATTTCACCGCGCAGCGCGCGGGCCTGTTCAACTGTAAAAACGGCGTCGTGTCGGGTGACGGTGGTGTTGATACCGAGGTCGTTCAGGTGCTGCAACAGCTGGTCAGGCGTGGTCGGCATGAGGTCTCCGGAACGGGGCAGTCGAGAAGAATTTAATTTGTCTGTGTTGTGCTATTGCATTTAGTGTCGGCTTGCGCAATATAGCGGCGCTTGAGGCGACCGTGTTTGTCGCCCATACCCATATGGATGCGGGCGTAGCTCAGGGGTAGAGCACAACCTTGCCAAGGTTGGGGTCGTGAGTTCGAATCTCATCGCCCGCTCCAAATTTTCCCAATATATTCAAGGCACTAGAACCAGTGCTGTTGAGTTGGAACGAGAGTTTCCATTCTGGTGTTGCCAGGTTTGGACAACGCTCTTCGCTCCCCAGGTTCTCATCCTGGATCCGCGGTGCAAATCGAGTACGCGCCAATCACGTGGTGTGGATTCAATCCAATTTGCTGTGGGATGTTCAAGGTTCGTTATCCATCCAAACCGGATTTGCTCGCCAAGTTTCAAGATCAGCGTATTGGGGATAGATTGACCACGGTCATACGGGTAACCCCATCCACCAAAAGTGAGCAAGGCCAACTGCCTGATCGGATGGTTTGTTTATCGTCTTAGGGAGTGCAAGGCGATGAGTAAGTTGAGTCGTTACCTGACTGGTTTTTCATGCTTTAGAAAAGATGAGTCTGGCGCTGTCGCGCTGGTCATGGGGCTTGCTGTAATACCCCTGGTCATGGCCGCCGGTCTGGCTGTCGACTACGGCAATGCCGTTTCAGTGCAGGCGCGTCTGCAGGCTGCCGTTGATGCTGCTGCGCTGGCGACCGGACGTGAAGCAAACCTGTCCGAAACGGAATTGACCCGCATCGCAAATGATTACTTCAATTCAAACTTTGGTCAGCCGGCAAACGTTGGCCCGGCGGAAGTGACACTTTCGATATCCGGCAACGATATCACTGTGGAAGCCCGTGTCGAAGTTCGCAACTATCTGACCAGGGTGGTGGGTTTGGATACCACCCCGATTTCAGCGAAGTCAGAAGTTACCAAGGAGGCGTCCGGCCTTGAGGTTGTTCTGGTTTTCGACAATACCGGGTCAATGGGCTCACAAAACCGCCTGTCGACCTTGAAGGTTGCTGCAAATGATTTCGTCGAAATTCTGTTTGGCCCGCGAGCGACGGCTGATACTCTGAAAATCGCCGTTGTGCCGTTTTCCCAGTTCGTCAATGTCGGCCCGGACAAGTCAGATGCAGTCTGGCTTGATACGACCGGTTTGAACCCGTTGTCACATACCAATTTCGAGCTCGGCACCTGGCATAACTGGAAAGACTGGCAGGCAATCCAGAACCGGAACTGGACCGGTTGCGTGGAGTCTCGCGCCGGAAACGCCTCGGTTGACGATACTACACCAGACGCCAGCAACGGAGCGACGTTGTTCCCGCCCGCGTTTGCGCCCGATGAGCCAGGCAACAACTCCTCGACCACCTATCTGAAGTCAAATGGCAGCACCGGTTCCAGCAGCAACTACAACTATAAATATGGCAACAGTTACCTGACCGACAGCAAAGGCGACGGCAACCCGATTGCCACTCGTCAGAAACATCAGAACAAGTACAACAATGCCAGTCTCACCACCACGTCGCGCGGGCCTGCCTTGGGTTGTGATATTCAACCAATTCAGCCTTTGACCAACGTGAAGGCGCCGGTATTACAGACAATCAACGCCATGAACGCCAGCGGCTATACCCATGTTGGCGAAGGCGTCGGCTGGGGATTGCGGGTGTTGTCGCCTGGTGAACCTTTCACTGAGGGCGTCAGCTACACTGACAAAACCATCACAAAAGCCATGGTGTTGTTGACTGACGGTGAAAACACATTTGATAATCAGTCCAACCACAACAAGTCGACTTACACGGCCTATGGTTTTCTTGGTGAAGCCAGACTCGGTTCTTCCAGTTACTGGACGGCCGTGTCGGCCCAGGATGCGCTGCTCGCCACAGCCTGCAACAACGTCAAGGCGGCTGGCGTTGTCACCTATTCCTTTGCCTACAATGTTTCAAGTGCAACCCAGCGCAACCTGATCAAGAACTGTGCAACAAGTCCGGAAAAATATTTTGATCCACCAACCAATGCGGCGCTGGTTGCAAGCTTCCAGCAGATTGCAGACGAATTGCGCAAGCTGCATCTGAGCAAATAGCTTTTGCCTGAACGTGACATTGCCAACAGGCGCTGGCACTGGAGCACCTGGTACTTATCGTGCTGTTCCAGTTGCTACCTATAAGGCTGAACGCGGAAACGAAAAAAGTGCGGATGGTGCGAACGCCACCCGCCTACCTTCCCCCGTATTGATGTGCGTGAACATCAGGTGAGGGAAATCAAGGCATCTAAAGCGGTTGGCCGCGAAGAGCACAGTGAGGGCGTTTGTGGTTGTAAAACTGCATCGATTTGCCGATACCTGCTTGGTTCTCTGAACCGGTTTTTCAGGCGCGAAAATAAATGCATTCGTACTTCAGCGGTCGCTGTTACTGATATCTGGTATAAGCCAATGCGCCACAGTCGGTCGGTCCAGACAAAGGACGTGAACTGGCTGCTCTGATGCGTGTTGAAGAACTCGAGTGTCTTGAGCTTGTGAATCGCCTAGAGCATTATCCGTTCAGATGGAATCATCTGTTCGGATAAAAATGCTCGATTCCAA
>JBDNEZ010000225.1:0-6754 GCA_041690095.1 Anderseniella sp. | reverse complement strand
GAACCGGCAAATGCGCCGGGAGCACACCGTTTGCCTTTCGACAAAGCAATCAATGGCGATTGGAAGCAAGCAGCCGGTAAATCGAGTGCAGCAACGTTCCCTTGAAACAATAAGTCAGTCAGGCAACGGTTTTCATGACGGCGCTCAACATTCAGAAACTATGCAAGAGCTTCGGGTCAGTCGAGGTGTTGCGGGACTTCAGCCTCGATATCCGGGAAGGTGAATTCGTGTCGCTGCTCGGCCCCAGCGGATGCGGAAAGACCACGACATTGCGTTGTGTTGCCGGCTTCGAGTTCCCCAATCAGGGCAAAATTGTATTTGATCAAAAAGACATGACCTATCCCGCGCCCGAAAAACGCGATGTCGGCATGGTATTTCAGTCCTACGCCTTGTTCCCTCATCTGTCGGTACGCGAAAACCTGGCATTTGGTCTGGAGATGCGCGGTATGGCAACAGAAGAAATGCGCCGCCGCATAGATGACATTCTGCAGATGGTGCAACTGACAGGAATGGATGACCGCTTTCCCCGGGAATTGTCCGGCGGACAGCAGCAACGGGTTGCGCTTGCCCGCGCGCTGGTGATTGAACCGTCAGTCCTGCTGCTTGACGAACCGCTGGCAAATCTCGATGCGTCTTTGCGCGATGATATGCGGTTTTTCATCCGCGATCTTCAGCAACGTGTTGGTATTACCTCGATTTATGTCACTCACGATCAATCCGAAGCCATCGTCATGTCGGACCGTATTGTCGTGATGTTTGATGGTCAGATCGCTCAGGTAGGCACACCGCGTGAAATTCACGATACGCCTGCAACCAGGCGCGTGGCGGAATTTGTTGGCCGCTCCAACTTTATTGAAGGAATCGTCACGGGTTCGCTGGTCGCAGGTATGCAGAAACTTGACACGCCTTATGGGACATTGTCAGCGGCATGCATCCCCGGTTTTGAGAATGGCTCCAAAGCAGCCTTGATGATCAGGCCGGAAAACATTGAATTGGGTGCAGGAAAAACCGGCTGGAACACACTGAAAGCGGTTGTGTCGAAGGCAGTATATCTCGGCGATGCGATCAATCTCTCCATGCGATTACCGGACAATCAAATCGTGCTTGTCGATGCCAAAGCTGACTGCACCGTCAAATCCGGTGATCAACTTGAAGTCAGTTTCTCACCAGCCAACGCATGGTTGCTGGTATGACGGTTGCGCAGACGATCACACCTTCGCAACGCCGATTTGGACCATTGGTGCTTATAGTCCCTGCAGTCGCATTGCTGTTTGCATTTTTCGTTCTTCCCTACTTTTCCATCATTGTCATGAGTTTGCGTACCGCATCGGCAAGTGCGCCTTACGGCGACAGTTACACGCTGACCCACTTTACGACAGCCTTGAGCGACAGTTACACGATGGGTATTCTGGCGCGCACCCTCGGGCTCGGTTTGCTTGTCACCGTGATTACATTGATCCTCGGTTATCCGGTTGCCTGGCACCTGGCACGGACAAAAAGCCGTTGGAAGGGACTGCTGTATACTTTTGTGCTGTCGCCATTGTTGGTTGGACTCGTTGTACGCACCTTCGGATGGATGATTATCCTGTCAAAAAACGGTGTCGCCAATCAGTCGTTGACCTGGCTTGGAATGATTGAGTCGCCGATACAACTCATGAACAACAACCTTGGAGTCACCATCGCGCTTGTGCATGTCTTCCTCCCCTTCATTATTCTACCGCTGCTGGGCAACATTCAGGCGATCAATCCGGAACTGGAGTCGGCGGCAAGATCACTTGGTGCTTCTCGCACAAAGACCTTTTTCCGGGTTACATTGCCGCTCAGCATGCCGGGTATTCAGGCAGGAACAATTCTGGTGTTTGTGCTGTCGATCAGTGCCTATGTCACACCGGCAATGCTGGGCGGAGCACGAGCTAAAACAATGTCGGTGCTGGTTGTTCAGTACCTGGTCGACAATTTTCGCTGGCCGGCCGGTGCCGCACTGGCCTTGATTCTGGCATTCACCGCGATTGTTACAGTCTGGCTCTATTTCATGTTGACCAGCAAAATGACAAGGCGGCTGCCATGAAGCAATCTCGCAACGCGACCGAAACAATTTTCCTCGTTGTGGTCTCCGCAGTCTATGTATTCCTGATGGCGCCAATTGTGCTGATTGTCGTGTTGTCGCTTAACTCGGGTGAATTCCTGCTGTTTCCAATCGAGGGGCTCTCGCTGCGCTGGTTCGGCGAATTGTACGCCAGTCAGCAATTCATCGACGCGATTGTCACGTCTTTGCAGGTGGCGGCGATTGCGACGGTCATATCAGGTGTGTTGGGAACAGCCGCAGCGATTTATTGTGTGCGCCACGCTGGTCGGATGCGGGGAGTGTTGCGTCTTTTTTTGATGACGCCTCTTCTTATCCCGGAGATACTGACTGCGATTGCTCTGCTGTTCTACATGTACCAGATCGGTGTGGGCACCAGCTACTCCATCGGTATGCAGATCGGCCACATCGTGATCACCCTGCCTTACGTATTCATGAACGTGGCGACATCCTTGTTCAATTTCGACAATTCGGTCGAAGAAGCAGCGCGCAGTCTGGGCGCGTCTCCGACCGTGACCTTCCGGCGGGTTACTCTGCCCCTGATCAAGCCAGGTGTGATCACCGGCTGCCTGTTCGCTTTCATCATTTCATTCGACATATTCAATATCTCGTTGCTCTTGAAAGGCGTCGGGACGACCACGCTGCCCATACAATTGTTTGACTACCTGCGTTGGGATTTCGATCCGACCGCAGCCGCTGTTTCTGCCATCAGCATCATAATGACCCTTGTAGCGATCCTGATCCTCGACCGGTTTGTCGGGCTGCGGTCGCTTCGATTCTAGAGATGCACTTGCACACGAATGGATGAAATTGTTCTGACACTTTGGAATTGAGCATCTCTATCCGAACGGATGAATTGATCTGTTCGAAAGATGCTCTGGAGAGGATAGCCATGACCGAAGATATCATTATTGAACGCGACGAAGCCGACGAGTTCGTGACCGTGACACTCAATCGTCCCGACAAGCTGAATGCGCTCAGTGTCGGTTTGTCCGACCGGCTGGTTGAGGCTGTGAATGACGCTGTCGAAGATCCCACCGTCAAGGCGATGATCCTTACCGGCAGCGGCAGGGCTTTTTCCACCGGCTTCGATCTGCAAGGCGAAGACTTTGAGATGGATGTTGAAGGTTGGCGCGAGGATATTGGCGCCAACTGTCGCCGGTTTCGTACGATCTGGGACGCACCGATACCGATTATCGCCGCCGTGAATGGCTACGCACTTGCCGGCGGGCTGGAATTGATGATGGTTTGCGACCTGGCGATAGCGGCTGAGGATGCACTACTGGGCGAGCCTGAAGTGCGTCATGTTTCAGGGCCGCCCTCGTTGATGATGCCGTGGACCATACCCATCCGCCACGCACGCTGGCTCATGTACACCGGTGATATGATTGACGGGCGTGAAGCCGAACGCATCCATCTCGTCAACAAGGCGGTTCCCGCCGATGAACTCATGGATGAAGCGAGACGCCTGGCCCGTAAGCTGGCCAGAATGCCCACACCGGCCATTCAGACTGCCAAGATCGCGCTGAACAACCAGCAGGAAGGGGCAGGCTTTGAGCAGTCCTGGAACTACAATCGCGATGTTGTGGCCGAACTTCACGCCGGAGAAAGTGGCAAGCACTGGATGGGGCTACTCAAGGATCGCTCGCTGAAAGAGTTCCTGGATATTCGTGAGGCACCATTCAGAGATCTCGATTGAGCAGGACGAGAACGGTGAGTCCGGGAGCAACTTTACGGGTTCAAGTGCGCCAGTAATGTTGCTCTGAAACTTTGCTGTGGATCAGGTTTATCGTCACTGGCTAATGCAACCAAAACTCATCCTGAGGTATAGCCGCCAGTTACGCAGCTTCACGGCGCAGCGGCTGGCACATGCAGTGAACACCGCCACCGGCCCAGGTGAACATGGTCATGTCGGGGTCGTAAACCTCAAAGCCGGCCGCGCGCATCTTTGCATTCAGGTCTGTGGCACCCAGTGTTGACAATACCCTGTCACCGCCAAGTGCGACTACATTGCAGCCCAGCGCCATGGTTTCCTTGAAGCTTGCCGGAATGATCTCGATGTTCTTTTCCTTCAGCCATGTGACGATATCTTCCGGCGTTGTGTCGAGGCAGACAGCGGCGCAATTGTCATTGAGCATGCACACCATCAGATCAATATGGACATAGAACTGGTCGATGGGCGCGTACTTGATTTCCCAGCCTTCGGCCTTGAACCAGTTGGCCACCTGGCTGGCGGCTACCTCTTCGGAACGGTGATCAGTATAACCCACCAGTGCCACGCCGTGGCGGATGATGTTGAAGTCTCCGCCCTCGAAGTTGCCTGCTGACACCATGTCGTAGATCGGAATATTGTTGTTCAGATAAAACCGCAGCACGGGCGCGTATTCACCGCGCCTGCGTGGACTGGCCAACTGGCAGATCACCGCGCCATAAGGCGACATGAACGACGAGTCGCGGGCATAGATCTGGTAGGGCACCTGATCATCTGCCGGCAGAAAGTGACAGGTGACGCCGGCGCTTTCATAGGCATCGACCATTTCGCGGTGCTGGCGCATGGCCAGTTGCTTGTCGAACTTCAGGCCGCGGCGCAGCGTGTCACGAACCAGCGACGACCAGGCAGCGTTCTCAAGTCCAAGCCAGCGGAAGGTTTCGGCAGGACCGAGCAGCACGTCTTTCAGCAGGCCGGTTTCGGACTTGAGATACCAGTCCGACATTTCAGGCGTGCCGCCGCCGTCCACGCGGGCCTGTAGGGGAATTCCACTCTTGCTCATGACGGCACTCCTTGAAGTCGAGAAATCAATGTAGCGCAGCATGAGATGACAAAAATTAGCATACAAGTGAAAACCAATGCCCAATCAGTGACAAAATTTACCCGATAGACAATGGCCATGCAGTGTCGGGGCTGGCGGGAATATCCGGATCACTGTTCAGAAATTGCAGCACCGGCCTCCAGCACTGACGTGATTTCCACAAACCTCGGAGATTATATTCGCCGTCATCTCACGGATATATCTCGAGCAACAGTTGTCAGGCTTGCCGGCAGTTTTTCGCTGATCCGGATTTTTCTGACATTTGTCCTGGGATAATCTGCAGCAGGAGAATGGACAGATAACAGCGGTGGCCTCATTTTGAACATGGGGTAGAACCTCGCAACCAGACAGGTTTAGTTGATGGAATACGGTTCAAACGTACATACTTTTGGATCGGGAGTTTGGCAGACTGAAATCAATACATTGAATTTTGGAGGTATCATGAAAAACAACACCAGCCGATTATTGATTGACCGGATCGCTGATGAAGCCCGCAACGGCCGGGTTTCGCGCCGGGAGTTCATGAATTATTCAATCGCAGCAGGCTTCACAGCCGCAACTGCAACAGGGCTGTGGACGAATACAGCCAAGGCCGCTCCGGTACGCGGCGGCACTTTTCGCTGGGGTATACATGACGGTAATACATCGGATACGCATGACCCCGGCACATATGTGACGCGCCAGATGATCTTTTTGGCCCACCAGTATCGCAGCTATCTGACATTGATCGAACCGGACAACACGCTTGGACCCGATCTTGCGACAACCTGGGAAGCGAGCGCTGATGCTGCCGAGTGGACTTTCAAGCTGAACGAGAACGCCAGTTTCCACAGCGGCAGGAAAGTGACAGCCAAAGACGTGATTGCGTCGATCAATCATCATAGGGGCGAAAAAACCACATCCGCCGCCAAAGCACTGCTTACCGACGTTTCCGATGTGAAGGCAGATGGTGACTTCACCGTTGTCATTACCCTGACGCGTGGAAATGCCGACCTGCCCTGGCTGATGACCGACTACCACCTTGCCATTTGCCCTGCCAATGATGACGGCACCATCGACTGGAAATCCGGTGATGGCTGTGGTCCTTACAAGATCGACTCAGGCAGTTTCGGCGTAAGCTGGAAGCTTAGCAGGCACGATGGCTGGCATCTGGAGGGCGCCTATTTCGACAAGGTCGAAATGATTGTTCTCAATGACCCCAATGCGCGCCAGACCGCATTGGTAACCGGTGATGTGGATTGCGTATCACTGATAGAACTGAAAACCATGTCGTTGCTGAAGCGCGATCCGAATATCGTGATCGACAACATCCCGTCCGGCGCAGCCATCACCATGCCGATGTTCAGCGACACTGCACCGTTCGATGATGTCAACGTTCGCACGGCACTGAAGCTGGCCATGGATCGCGATGAAGTCATCGAGAAGATTGCATTTGGTGCAGCCACCAAGGGCAACGACTTCCACCTGTCACCGGTGCAGCCTTACTTCCCAGCCGACATACCGCAAACTGAATATGATCCCGATCGCGCCAAGTCGCTGCTCAAGAAGGCAGGTGCTGAAGGGCTATCAGTCAGCTTGTCTGTTGCCGACAGTGTGTTTTCGGGAGCAGTGGACATGTGCGTTCTTTACGCTGAACAAGCCAAAAAGGCGGGCATCAATATCAAGGTGGTGCGTGAGCCCAATGACGGCTATTACTCCGACGTATGGCTGAAGAAACCCTTCTGTGCTGTGTCATGGGGATCACGTCCGACGCCTGACGTGATGTTCACTCTGGCGTACAAGTCCGATGCGGCATGGAATGAGTCACACTGGCAGAACGAGCGGTTCAATGAACTGCTGCTGTTGGCAAAAGCTGAACTTG
>JBDNEZ010000224.1:0-6648 GCA_041690095.1 Anderseniella sp. | reverse complement strand
TTCTCGTCGTCGAAAAGGCTGGTCGGAATTCTCTACTCTGTGGTTTAACCAGCGGCCAGTTTCTTGTCTGCCTTCATTGCCAATGTCCTTCATGGCAGCGCCGTAGGAACGTAGTTTATCTGTTACTATCACATGTGGTTGGCCATGCCGTTTCATCGATTTCCTGAGAAATTTCAATGCTGCCTTGCGATCTCGGCACTTCGTGACATAGGTTTCCAGTACCTCGCCTTCGTGATCCACGGCCCGCCAAAGGTAGCGTTTGACCATTAATTTTCACGAAAACTTCGTCCAGGTGCCATCGCCAGTTGGAGTAGGCACGCAGCTGTTGGACGCGTTTCTTCCGGATCTCAGAGGCAAACATCGGACCAAATCGGTTCCACCAATACCGAACTGTTTCATAGCTAATGTCGATGCCGCGCTCGTGCAGCAGGTCCTCGACATTGCGAAGCGAGAGTGGAAATCGGACGTACATCATTACCGCAAGGCGAATGATATCAGGAGAAGTTTTGAAATAGCGAAAGGAGCTACGATTCATCATCCGCAGTAGTTAGTCGCCTGCCCTGCTCACTTCAAACCAATTTCTTCTGACAGTATCCCTCGCCTTCATCATCAACGGCACGCCAAAGGTAGTGGGTCTGACCATTGATTTTTATGGACACCTCATCCAGATGCCACCGGCAACTTGGGCGCGGCCTTCTGCGGTCAATCCGTCGGGCATATTGTTTCCCGAATTTCAAAACCCAGCACCGGATGCTTTCATAAGAAACGTCCAATTCACGTTCTGCCAGAAGGTCTTCCACGTCACGAAAGCTCAATGTGAAACGGAAGTACAGCCAAACCGCATGTTGGATAACCTCCGCTGGAAACCGGTGCCGTTTGTAGGAAATCTGTGTCATGCAATCACGCTAATGCTTCTGGGACGGCCACGCCAGTGAGTTAAGTTGTCAAAACCATCCAGACTTCGCCGAGATCGCCAACAAGGCATGCTCCTAAAGGTGGCAAACATGCTCAACGCTGACCGGTACGGTATGATATTATAACGCTGCGAATGATCTCAGGAAATGTGTTGAAACATCGAAAGGGGCTGCGTTTTGTTATCCACAGGAAGCCAATGACATATAATGACTGATGGACAGGCAACCAGGATACGTTGGCGCCAACTGCAGGCCTTCAAGAACACCATGTCGACCGGCACCGTCAACGCGGCAGCAGAACTTCTCGGCGTTTCGCAACCCGCCGCGAGTCGGTTACTCGAAGCGTTGGAAGCCGAGCTCAAATTCACTCTGTTCAACAGATCCACTCGACGCCTGGTTCCAACTCTCGAGGCGCGCATATTCTATGAAGAGGTTCAACAGGCCTTTATCAGCTATGACCGCCTGTCCAGCGTTGCCAACGACATCCGATCAGGGCGTCGTGGCAGCTTGCACATCGCCTGCATGCCCGCCGTGGGATTGGGGTTTTTGCCGAAGGTGATCGGCGCATTTGCCAGGACACAGCCTGATGTCAAGATCCGCTATGACCTGCAACTGTCGCCGCGGGTCGAAGAGTGGGTGTCATCGCAGCAGGTTGACCTGGGCATTGCTGAATTTCCTTTTGCCTATACCGGGTTCCATAGTGAGGAGTTCTGCCGGGTTCCCTATGTCGTGGCCTTGCCACCGGACCACCCCCTCGCCGTCAATCCGGTGATTACACCCCGGCAACTCGAACATGTCCGCATCGTCAGCCTGTCTCCGGAATCGGCCGCACGCAGGACATTTGACCTCCGGTTTTTTGAAGCCGGCATCGAACCGCAGATCGTTTACGAGACATTGTTCAGCGCCGGCTTGTGTGCACTGGTCCAGCAGGGCCTTGGCATCGGTATAGTAGATTTGTTTACGGCAAACAATTTCGCAGATTCAGGCTTGGTATTTCGCCGTTTCGAACCCGAGGTCGTTTTCCATGTGGGCCTCTTGCACCCCCGTCATATTGCCCTGTCTCGCTCGGGAACCCAGTTTCTCGCCACCATGCGCCAACAGCGCAACTTGTTGCTGCAAAAGACGGATGCCTTGCTCAGTTCCGGCCTGTAACAAGGCTTGAATATAACCTTGCTGCATACGTGCAAAACCCTAAGTCATTTGACTGGACTCCGGATGAATGAGCACCTTGCGGAATGAAAGACAACCCAAAGCTCATATCGGACATCAGTCGGCTTGCCGGCAAATCATACGACGTCGTCGTGATCGGCGGCGGCATTATCGGATCGAGCACCGCCAGGGAAGCAGCCGCCGCCGGATACTCGGTACTGCTTGTTGAGAAAGGCGACTTTGCCAGTGGCGCAAGCAGCCGCTCTAGTCGGCTGCTGCACTGCGGGCTGAGATATTTCGAGGCGCCCGCGCCCGTCCGGTATTTTATGCGCCACCCCAATCGGTTTGTATCCGCGCTGAAGATGGCGCGTCAGGCCATGCTCGCTAGGCGTGAAATCGTGCAAACCACAAGCCAGCGCGCGGTGCCGTTGGTGTTTGCATTTCCCGTTTACCGCGACGGACCCTATACGCCGTTTCAGGTCGATATCGCGTTCAAGTTGCTCGCCCGCATGGCTCCCGAGGACGTGCCGCTGAACTACCGGCGGCTCACGGGAGAAGCCGCGAGCAGCAACCCTATGGTCGCCGCGCTCGCCCGCCAGCAGGATCTGCTCAGCGCGGCCGAGTTCACCGAGTACCAGTTTAACTGGCCGGAACGGCTCTGCGTGGACGCCGTGCTTGATGCAAGGCAGCTTGGCGCAGAGGCCGTCAATTATACCGAAGCCTCGATCGGACCGTTACAGGGAGACTGTCGGGTCGTGTGTCTGAGCGATGCAAGTGGCAAACAGGTCGAGGTAACAGCACGCCGGGTCGTGACCATGGCCGGCGTCTGGATCGACAAGGTTCTGCGCAAGTCAAAACCCGACATGCCGCGCAAGACATTCGGAACCAAGGGGGCACACATCGTGGTGCGTCTCCCGGAGAAGTACCGGCACCACGGCGTCTCAACCATCAACAGTCATGGTGAGCCATTCTACTGTATTCCATGGCACGACCTTCACTATATCGGCCCGACTGAAACGCCATATGATGGCGACCCCGATCACGTAAACGTCGACGCGAACGATCTCGAATTCATGCTCAGTGAAACTGCATCACTGTTCCCGGGTCTGAACATCACCCAAGCTGATGTGCTCAGCACCTGGGCAGGGGTTCGCCCGCTCACCTACAATGACAGTTTTCCGAAAGGCGATCGCGCAAGAACCTTTCATGATCTCGCAGCCGACGGCATGCCTGGCGTTTTCGCCATGACAGCCGCTCCGATCATGAGCCACCGTATTTCCGGCCGCGAGGTTGTCGACAGGCTCAAGACCGAAATCGATCCTTCCGGTTCACCGGCCACGTTGAGCTATGCACCCCACCTGCCACTGGTCGACACCAATACGCGCCCGCTGGCGGACACAGACACCCAGTATCATCTTGCCGACGTTCGCCAGGCGGTTCGCCACGAACAGGCAAGAACGCTGTTCGATATTGTCTACAGGCGCACGGGGCTTGGATGGCGTCACACCTTCGATGGCAATGAACTGGACGCCATCGCCGATATCATGGCTGCAGAACTTGGCTGGTCGCCGCAACGTCGCAGCGCGGAGATTTCTCAATTTCGACAGGAAACCGAAAGCCTGTTCGGCGTACCTGGCCGCCAGCATGCCCACACAACCGTCGCATCTAAACCATAGACCCCAGAGGAGGAGTAAACATGACTAATCCCAGCAACAAGGCGATCATCAACCGCCGGACCATCCTGAAAGCAGGCACCGCCGGTGCAACACTGGCGATGTTGCCAATATGGGCCGGCCAGGCGCAAGCGGCCTGTTCCACCCTGCGTGCCGGCATCACCGGGTTCAACACCATCAACACAATGGATCCCGGCAAGGCCACCCTGATCCCCGAATACTATGTGCTTTGGGGCGTGTTCAATTCACTGCTCAAGTTTGACGAGCAGATGAAAATCGTACCCGATCTTGCCGAAAGCTACGAAACCCTCAGTCCAACGATTGTGAAGTTCGTGCTGCGCAAGGGTGTGAAGTTCCATGACGGGGTCGAAATGACCGCCGAGGACGTCAAGTTCACGCTTGAACGGTTGCAGAGCGAAGCTTACGGCTCGCCGCACAAGTCGAAGTTCGATGCCATTTCCGAGATTCGCATCGTCGACAGCCACACTGTCGAAATTGAAACCTCCAAGCCGTTCGCACCCCTGCTGAGCTACCTGACCAACACCCGCACCGGCAGCCAGATCGTGCCCAGGCATCTGCTTGAAAACGGCACTCCGGACAGTTTCGCCACTGCACCGGTCGGGACCGGACCGTTCAAGGTCACCGGATACGAGCCGGGTGCCTCGATCTCCCTGACCGCTCACGAAGACTACTTCATCGACGGCCTGCCCGGGGTGAAGACGGTGACCATGCCGCTGATTGCCGAGGAATCCGCAGGCGTGACCGCTCTGCTCGGTGGCAGCATCGATGTGACCAGCACGGCACCGTTCGCCGACATTCCAAACCTCGAGGCGGACCCCAACGTGCAGGTGCTGAAATCTCCCGGCACCAATATCCGCTTTATCAGCATGAACAATGCGGTAGCGCCGTTCGACGATGTGCACTTTCGCCGGGCAGTCTCGATGGCGTTCGACCGGCAGGCCATGGTCGATGTCGTGATCTTTGGCGAAGGCCGCAAGGCAACCGGTGTGGTGCCGAGTTCAATTGCCTGGGCCAGCCTTGAGGAAACGCCGGATATCATGACTTTCAATCCGGAAAAGGCAAAGGCCGAGCTTGCCTTGTCCAAGTATGGTGCCGGAACCGAAGCAACCATCCTCACCTGGGGATCAAGCTGGTGGAAGCGATTCGCCGAAGTCTTCGCGCTGCAGGTGAACCAGACGCTGGGGGTCAACTTCAAGGTTGAAGTGTCTGAATCGGGCGCCGTCTACCAGCGCAAGAAAACAGGCGACTTCCAGGCAACGATCTGGGGCTGGCTCGGCCTTATCGACCCGGATGAGTATGCCTTCGAGGTTCTTCACTCAACTGGATGGCGCAACTTCGAGAAGTATTCGAACCCGGAGGTCGACACGCTGCTGGAAGCGGCAAGAGCTGAACTCGATCAGGAAAAGCGCGGACAGCTATACCGCCAGGCCCTGACGCTGGCCAACGAAGATTGTCCGATCCTGCCCTGTTTCGAGAGCAATGTGCACAATCTGCTGGCACCAAAGGTCAAGGGCTTCACGCAGTTGCCCTATTCAGCCTACGGCTCCCAGCTGGCCGAGGTCAGCGAGTGCTGAGAGCGATTGCCTCACAGCAATACAACCGGCAGGAAGCAGGACCAGGACTTGTACAAAACGTTGATCCAGAATGACGATTAGCCTGAACTACTTCCTGTCCCGCCTCCTCGGCGCATGCATGACGATGATTATCGGCACTTTTGTCGTCTTCATCGTCATGAAGGCGGCACCTGGTGATCCGGCTCTCGTTGTACTGGGCGATTTCGCCACCCCGGAAGCGGTGGCGAGATTCAACAGCGAATATGGCCTGGATCAGCCGATGCTCGGTCAATATCTGGCCTGGCTGAAGGGTATTGCGCAGCTTGACTTCGGCACGTCGCTGTCGATTGCAAGCGGTGAAGAAATTTCCAGGCTGATCCTGTTCCGGCTGCCCAACACCTTCACTATCGGCATTTACGCCATTGCAATCGCCATCCTCGTTTCCCTGACGCTGGGCACGCTGGCCGCGATCTATCGCGGAAGCAGTATTGACGCTGCCGCCACCTCGGTCTCGGTGCTGGGCGTCTCGATGCCCGATTTCTGGCTGGCCTATATGCTGATCCTCGCTCTGTCGATCGGACTCGGCTGGTTTCCGTCCTACGGGTTCATCCCGGTTTCGACCTCATTTCTCGGTGCCATGCACTCCGGCTTCCTGCCGGCACTGGCCATCGCCGCCCCCATGGCCGCGGTATTCTCGCGAACGCTGCGCACGTCACTGGTGGAAAATCTCAACCGCGACCACGTGCTGGTGGCGAAATCTTTCGGCCACCCGGCAACATTCATCTTCCTGCATCATGTCCTGCGCAATTCCATTATCCCCTATATCGTCGTGATCGGCCTGCAGATCAGATATCTTCTCGGCGGGGTCGTGATCATCGAGCGGGTCTTCGGCATCAACGGCATCGGTTCGTTGATGGTCGAAGCCGCCTTCGCGCGGGACTATTTCGTGGTTCAGGCCTGCGCAGTGGTGTTCCTGGCAATCGTCCTGTCGGTGAATTTCATCGTCGATCTCGTTTGCGCACTGCTCGACCCCAAAAGATCAAGGTAACGCCCATGAAACTCGCAGCGATACTGAAGAACCGGACTGCGTTTGCGGGCGCATCGATCACGCTGGTATTTCTTGTCGCCATCCTGATCGGTCCGGTGCTTTCGCCCTGGGCCAGCGGTGGCTTCGACTTCCAGAACGTTCTGAAGCCGCCATCATGGAGCCACTCGTTCGGCACCGACAGCCTCGGACGCGACGTGGCCACCAGGGTCCTGGAAGGGGCCAGGGTTTCGCTCGCCATCAGCGTGTCCGGGGTAAGCCTGGCAATGGTCCTCGGCATAACCACGGGGCTC
>JBDNEZ010000223.1:0-4447 GCA_041690095.1 Anderseniella sp. | reverse complement strand
TTTATATCCTATCGCGCTGTGAGGACGAACCTCATTGCAGTCTCTACACCAATCCTCCAACTTTTCTCGGGCATCTGCAAGTGTCAGGAACCAATGAGCGTTTAGAGCGTCAAGCGAGATGTATGAATACTTTGCGGATGCTTATTGGCACCCACAGCATTTCTCTAGGACAGGAAGTGGCTTAGGGAAAGGCACCGGGTAAGTTGCAGCCTATTCTACGGACGCTGAAATCATTTGCCCATGCGGGTTATGTTGCGCCCAGTATTTACTCGTATCAAGTGGACAAACCGACCAAGTTCATGTTGTTGGGAGGGCAGGCTGGTCGCTGCTGCATTGTCCTGCCCACTTTGCAGCTGGTGTTTTCACGTGTGCCCTAAGGCAGATCCACCTGTGTTACCTTACCGTCACTCACTTCATACAGCCGCGTGGCTATGGCCTTCCATGCCGGGCGATGGGTAATTGCCACGATGGTGTACTGGCTGCCCAGTCCGGCAATGTTCTTGCAGATGGCGGCTTCGGTGGTTTCGTCGAGTGCGCTGGTCACCTCGTCCAGGATCAACAAGGTCGGTTGACGCACCAGCGCACGGGCCAGCGAAAGTCGCTGGCGCTGACCGCCGGAGAGTTTGGACCCCATGTTGCCGATGTGCGCGTCCAGCTTTTTGGGTAGCTTGTCGATGAAGCCATCGGCACCGGCGGCGCGCAGTGCTGCCCAGACATTCTCGGGCGGGATGGTCTTGTCGCCCAGCGTAACATTGTCGTAGATGGTGCCGTGCAGCAGCGTCAGTTCCTGCGGCACATAGCCGATGCCGGAGCGCCAGTCAGTCATGTCGATGTCGCTGAT
This sequence comes from Anderseniella sp., assembly GCA_041690095.1. Taxonomy (GTDB): domain Bacteria; phylum Pseudomonadota; class Alphaproteobacteria; order Rhizobiales; family Aestuariivirgaceae; genus Anderseniella. The sequence continues at coordinate 3,606 of JBDNEZ010000223.1, read as the reverse complement.
CGGCACATCATCGATAGTGATGGTGCCTGAGGCGGGTTCATGCAGACCGGTCAGAATGTCGATGATGGTGGTTTTCCCCGCGCCTGACGGTCCGAGGAGGACAGTCACTTCACCTGCAGGTATATCGAGGTTCACCTGCTTCAGTATGGGCGTCTTGTCGTAGGCGAAGTCCACGTTGTCGAAGCGGCAGCCGGTCTGCAGTTGCGGGGGCTTGATTCCGGACCCGTGTTCAAGGTTGTTTTCGGCTTTTGTTATCATTTGCATCAACGACGAATAAGCACCCTGCATGATGGCCGCTTGCTGCAAGTGCACCTGTATCTGTTTGACCAGCGTGATGACCTGGTAATAGATGATGCCCAGCACCAGCAGGTCTGACAGGGGCGCGTTGACAATTTGCGTGCCCACGTAGAATCCAGCAACTACTGTTAACGCCACCATGATGTCCTGGCCGTGGCTGAGTGCATGCCGCGAAAAGTGCATGACGAAGTAGGCGCTGCGCATCTCCCTCACCAGCTCCTCAAACAAGCGGGAAAAGGTAGCGCCGCGGTTCATGGATTTGATGGCCTTCATGTTGCCGACGGCGTCCTGAACCTCCGAGCCCAGTTGGCCAGCCCGCTCCCACTGTTTCTTGCCGGCCTCGCGGGCATACATCACCAGTTTGTACAGGGGAAACGACAGCAAGATTGCTGCGACTGTCGTCAGCAGAACCATATTACCGGAGATCAGCGTTGCTGCGGTCAGAAGCGCTATAGCCTGGACGATGGACACAATTACCATGGCCACCGAAAAATAAGCCTCACCTGCATGCATGGTCTGGGAGCCGATTGAGTTTGCGATATGTCCTGGCGGAAGGTCGACAAAATAGCCCCAGCGCGCGCGCATCACACCGTTCAGCAACCGACGGCGGATCTCTGCCTGAACTGACGCGACAGATGCAGCGACATAGGTCATCGCCGCCAGGGCAAGTATGGACTTCAGGGTCAGCAAGACACCGATCAGGATCACGAAATTGGTGAGCGTGGGAGCAAGCCCCACTCCTTCAACGATGCTTACCACCAGTCTGCTCAGGCGCGAATTGCTGGCGACGCCCTCGCCGCCCATCTGGCTGATCGCAGGCAGGATCGCCCCCATGCTCAACATGTTGAGAAAACCTGCAAACAACACGCAAAGCGACACAGACCACGGCTTTGCGCCGGGTGCGTTCAGGAAAATGTCGATCAATGAATTTTGGTGGATAAATTTCATGCGCAACCCGGTCAAGTTCAGACAGTTCCAGTGTTCGCAACTGCAATAGCGCAATGCCTTCCGGCAATCTACACATACCGGTGGTTTATCTTGCCGAAAGAGATACACCAACTCTGGTTGAGCCAGTAATTGTGGACCAGCGTTAACTCTCCTCGCCGACCGGATATGTTCTCAATGTCCGGTCACCACCTCCAGGAACGCCTCACCGAACTGTTCAAGCTTGCGCGGGCCGATGCCGTTTATGGATGCCATCTGATCCAGAGTCGCGGGGCGCTTGTGGGCGATTTCGTTCAAGGTGGCGTCATGCAGTATCACAAATGCGGGCACCTTGCGTTCCTGGGCAAGCGTCAGCCGCAGCGCCTTCAATGCGGTCAGCAGGTCCCTGTCTGCGTCGGCCACCTCCGGTGTGCCGGGATTTGGCGGTTTTGGTGACCGGGCCGGTTTGAGGGCTTCAATCTTGCGCAGGGCGAATGTCTCGGCGCCTGCTGCAACCTGCCGGGCGCGGGCCGCCAGTTGCAGCGCGCCATATTTCTGGATGTTGATGGTCAGGTAATTGCCGGCCACCGCCTGCCGGATAAAGGCGTTCCAGTAGTCCTTGGTGTGCGCTGAGCCTGCGCCGTAACTCGCCAGCGCCTGGTGGTTGCGTTCGGTGATTTTCTGCGTCTGTGCGCCGCGCAGCACATCGATGATATGGGCGCCGCCGAACATCTGGCCGGTCTGGCTTATGGCAGAAAACAGCGCTGTCGCATCAGCAGTGCCGTCCTCCAGTTCGGGCGGGTCAAGGCAGTTGTCACAGTTGCCGCAGGCGCGTGTGTCCTCGTCAAAATACGACAGCAGGGCGGTGCGCCTGCACCCCGAGGCCTCGCAATAGGCCAGCAGCGCATCAAGGCGCTTGTGTTCGCGCAGCTTGTGAACGCCGTCCTCGCCGTCTTGCTCGATGAACTGGCGGCGCATGCGCATGTCTGACAGGTCATACAACAAAAGCGTGTCGGCCGGCAGGCCGTCGCGGCCGGCGCGGCCGATCTCCTGGTAGTATGACTCCACGTTGCCGGGCAGGTTGAGATGGCAGACATAGCGGATATCGGGCTTGTCGATGCCCATGCCGAAGGCGATGGTGGCCACCATGATGACGGCGTCCTCGCTCATGAACCGGTTCTGGTTGGCCGCGCGCAGGTCCGCGTCCTGCCCGGCATGGTAGGCGATGGCCTTGCGGCCCTCTTCGCACAGGAAGTTGGCAACCTCTTCGCAGAACTTGCGTGACAGGCAATAGACAATGCCGCAGTCGTCCTGCTTGTCGGCAAGAAACTCCAGCAGCTGTTTTTTCCAGTGTCGTTTCGGGGCAACGGCCAGGGTAAGGTTGGGACGGTCGAAGCCCTGCACCAGTATGCGCCCGTTGCCGCGGAACAGCTTTTGCGCAATGTCCTTGCGGGTCGCGTCATCGGCTGTCGCGGTAAAGGCGCCGATGGCGGCATGCGGAAAGCGCTCGTACAGGGCCGACAACTGCTCGTATTCGGGCCGGAAACTGGTGCCCCACTTGGATATGCAGTGGGCCTCGTCGACCACGATCAGCGCCGGGTCGAGCTTTTCCAGTGCCGCCAGCATGCGCGACGTCATCAGGCGTTCCGGCGACAGGTATAAAAGCCGACAGGCGCCGGAGGCAAAAGCCCGCCAGTTGTCGACCTGCAGGTCGCGCGGCAGACCGGAGTGAATAGCGACCGCGGCCACCCCGTTGACGTGCAGGCCGGCCACCTGGTTGTCCATCAGCGCAATCAGCGGCGACACGATGATGGTGGGACGGTCCAGCAGCAGGGCCGGCACCTGGTAGCACAGGGACTTGCCGGCTCCTGTCGGCATCACCACAAGTGCGTTTTCACCGTGCGACAACAGCTCGATGACGGCTTCCTGGTCGGCGCGAAACCTGTCAAAGCCGAACACGTCCCGGAGAATTTCTGCTGAGGTCTGGGGCAAGTGACAGGGTCCGGTTTGGCCGTGGGCGTGGTGGAGTCAGGGTTGATGCTGCAGGGCTGGCTGTTCAAGTACACAAATTTGCCTGCAGACACTAGCTTTCCGGCTAAGAGACGGCCGAATTTGAGCCTGGTTCAGTTTTTAAAAATCAAAAAATCAACAAACAATAATTTGCCAAAGCCTTTTTGATGGGCAAGATAGTCTTCCGAACCCGTCTTGCAGGGGATTGACTGTGCCGGCCCATGACCATTGGCCTGAGCGCAGCGATGCCCCTGTAAGCTATACAAGGACAATGCCCCATGATCCGTACCGGAGCGCAGTACAAGGATTCGATCCGCGACACCCGTGAAGTCTATATCAATGGCGAACGGGTTGCCGACGTCACCACGCACCCGA
>JBDNEZ010000222.1:0-5983 GCA_041690095.1 Anderseniella sp. | reverse complement strand
TGATCCGAATGTCCGCATGTGTGCGTTAACCCGCACGCAGCGGCCACGCGATGAACTGTTGCGTTTCGTTGCCTCTCCTGACGGTGATCTGGTGCCGGATCTGAAGGAAAATCTGCCGGGCCGTGGGGTCTGGCTGACTCTGGGTCGGTCCAGTGTTGTCGAGGCCGTCAGGCGCAAGGTGTTTGCCCGGGCGCTGAAGACGCAGGTCAGGCAACCGGACAATCTTGCTGATCTTATCGCGCGTTTGTTGTTGAAAGATGCTATGTCGTGTCTGTCTCTGGCTTCAAAGGCAGGCCAGGTCGTGGCTGGATTCGAGAAAACTGAATCAACGGTTTCGCACGGTCGCGCGGGCGTCCTTATAGCTGCAGGCGATGGCGCGGAAGACGGTCGCCGCAAGCTGTCCGGCAAGCTGAAGGCCCTCGGCCAGGCCGATCGGTTAGTGGAGTGCTTTAACTCTGCTGATTTGGATTTGGCATTGGGACGTACAAATGTGATACATGCTGCCATCAACCCCGGTGGTCTGGCGCGGAAATTCCTCATCTGCGCGAGACGATATGAATTTTTTGAGTTAAACGGAGCCGCACAAGCGGAAAGCTGATACGCAATGAGTGATACGAACGACAACAGCAATGGCAATGAACGTCCTGGTGGACGCACACTCGGTTTGCGTGGCAGTGGCCAGAGCCGAGTGCGCCAGAATTTCTCCCACGGACGGTCAAAAACCGTTGTGGTGGAAACCAAGCGCAAGCGCATTATCGGCGGGCCAGGTGCGAAACCTGCCGCCCCGGCAGTTGCAGAAGCACCTGCTCCTGCGCCAGCCCCGGCAGCGGCACCAACTGTTCAGCCGGCAGCATCTGCTCCGGCCCCTGCAGTACCAGCCCCTGTTGCGCCACCGGCTCCGGCAGCATCTGCTCCGGCCCCAGCGGTGGCTGCTCAGGCCCCGGCAGCGAGTGCTCCAGCTCCAGCGGCTACTGCTCCGGCCCCAATTCCGGCCCGTGCTGCTCCGGCTCCTGAAGCCCCAAGGCGGCCACCGATTAAAACAGTTGGTGCTCCCAAAGTATTGCGCACTCTGACTGCCTCTGAGGCTGAAGCCCGTGAACGGGCTCTGGTGGAAGCGCGTCAGCGCGACATTGACGATAAAAAACGCGCTGAAAGTGAAGCGACTGAACGAGCTGAACGTGAAACGCGTGAGGCTGCAGAGCTTATTGAGCAGCAGGCCGAGGAAGTACGTCGCACTGCAAAACGTGCCGCAGATGCGGAAGCCAAGCTGGCAGCGGCAGAACTCAAGGCCAACAAGGCAGCAGCTGTGGTTGACTCCGAGCCGGATGCCGGTCGCTCCAAGGCTCGTCGTCCTTCCGGTGGTGCAGACAAACCTGCCACGCCGCCCAAGCCGCGCAATGATGCTGACCGCCGCCGCGGCAAGCTGACCGTTTCCAATGCGCTCAACGACGATGGCGAGCGTGCCCGTTCACTGGCTGCATTCCGCCGCCGCCAGGAACGCCAGAAGAAACAGGCTATGGGCGGTTCGGTGACCAAGGAAAAGGTTGCCCGTGAAGTGATCATTCCTGAAGTGATAACCATTCAGGATCTCGCCAACCGTATGAGTGAGCGCGCAGTTGATGTCATCAAGTTCCTGATGAAGCAGGGCGAAATGCACACCATCAATGATATCGTCGATACGGATACTGCCCAGCTGATCGCCGAAGACTTTGGTCATACCGTCAAGCGGGTATCTGAGTCTGATGTTGAAGAAGGTCTGATGGGCGACGATGATCCGGCAGACAGCATGCAGCCTCGTGCACCGATTGTGACCGTTATGGGCCATGTCGATCACGGCAAGACGTCACTGCTGGATGCCTTGCGCAACGCTTCTGTTGTGTCTGGCGAGGCCGGCGGTATCACCCAGCATATTGGTGCATACCAGGTTGAAACGGCCAACGGTCCGGCAACCTTCATTGATACGCCGGGCCATGCGGCATTTACAGCCATGCGTGCACGTGGTGCCAAGGCCACCGATATCGTGGTGCTTGTCGTGGCGGCAGACGATGGCGTCATGCCGCAAACAATCGAAGCCATCAGTCACGCCCGCGAGGCTGGTGTTCCGCTGATTGTCGCCATCAACAAGATAGACAAACCGGATGCAGATCCAAACCGGGTCCGCACAGACCTGCTGAACCATGAAGTGGTTGTCGAAAGCATGAGTGGTGATGTGCTTGAAGTGGAAATTTCCGCACTCAAGGGTACCAATCTCGACAAGCTGCTTGAGGCGATCCTGCTGCAGGCAGAATTGCTGAACCTGCAGGCAAACCCGGATCGCGCAGCCGACGGGACTGTGGTTGAAGCGCAACTCGACAAGGGCCGTGGCCCCGTCGCCACCGTCCTGGTGCGCCGCGGTACGTTGCGTGTCGGTGACATTGTTGTGGCAGGCGCTGCCTGGGGCAAGGTACGCGCCCTGATCAATGACAAGGGAGCCAATATTTCCGAAGCGGGCCCCTCGGTCCCGGTGGAAGTGCTGGGTATGAACTCCGCCCCGGACGCCGGTGATCCGATCGTCGTGGTTGAGAACGAAGCCCGTGCGCGTGAAATTGCAGATTACCGCGAGCGCAAGCTCCGCGATACACGCGGGGCACCAAGTGCCAGGTCATCTCTGGAGCAGATGATGAGTCAGCTCAAGGAAAGCGGCAAGCAGGAATTCTCTATCCTGATCAAGGCAGATGTCCAGGGCTCGGCTGAAGCAATCGTGCAGGCGCTCGACAAGCTCGGCACAGACGAAGTTGCAGCCCGGGTGGTGCATTATGCAGCCGGCGGTATTTCGGAATCGGATGTGCAGTTGGCACAGGCCTCTAAAGCCATTGTTATCGGCTTCAATGTCCGCGCCAACAAACAGGCGCGCGATGCTGCCGAAACCGCCGGTATCGAAATTCGCTACTACAACATCATCTATGATCTGGTTGATGATGTAAAAGCCGCCATGTCCGGCCTGCTGTCGCCGGACCTGCGTGAGACCTTCCTGGGCAATGCCGAAATTCTGGAAGTCTTCAACATCACCAAGGTCGGCAAGGTTGCCGGTTGCCGTGTCGTGGAAGGCAATGTCCAGCGTGGTGCCAAGGTACGTCTGGTGCGCGACAATGTTGTCGTTCACGAAGGCACGCTGTCGACGCTCAAGCGGTTCAAGGACGAGGTCAAGGAAGTTCAGGTCGGCCAGGAATGTGGCATGGCATTTGAGAACTATCAGGACATGCGTGCCGGCGACGTCATCGAGTGTTTCACGGTGGAGAGCATTCAGCGCTCGCTGTAAGGCTTCGAGCCCGGCAGAATCGCATGAACCCGATCGTTTCCAAAGTGCTATGGCGACAGGGGCCCTTATGGCTTGACGTCGCCATAGCTGACCATGTCTGCCTGATGGAGTGACACCCCAGATGAAACCAAAGACAAATTCGGCCAGAGGCCCGTCGCAGCGTCAGTTGCGTGTAGGTGAGTTGATCCGTCATGAATTGTCGGCGTTGTTCATGCGCGGCGATGTGATTGATCCTGTCGTCGAGAAAACCGGCGTCACCGTGCTGGAGGTTGCAACCACACCGGACCTTAAAACGGCAACTGCCTATATCAGGCCGTTTCAACCGTCAGGCGATGGTGAGGCACTGGTCGAAGCCTTGATGAGTCACCGCAAGTTTATTCGCGGTGAATTGTCCCCCAGGCTGCAGCTCAAATACATGCCGGAGATCAAGTTTCGCATGGACACGTCAATCGATTATGCCTCCAGCATCGATGCGCTGCTTGCCATTCCGAAGGTCAAGAGTGACCTCGGCCCGGATCGTGAAGACTGAAAGCGTGACACCAGTTGGCTCGTCGTAAAAAGGCAAACCGCATCCACGGCTGGGTGTTTCTCGACAAGCCGCTGGGTATGGGTTCGACACAGGCCGTATCAATAGTACGCCGCGCGTTCAATGCGCAAAAGGCCGGCCATGCCGGAACCCTGGACCCGCTTGCGACCGGGCTGCTGGCCATTGCACTTGGTGAAGCTACCAAGACGGTCCCCTACATGACGGATGCAAACAAGACCTATAGATTCACGGTTCGCTGGGGCGAGGCAACCGTGACATGTGATGCAGAAGGCGAGGTTTGCGCAACCAGTCCGGCACGGCCCACACAGCAACAGATTACAGATGCTCTGCCGGATTTCACCGGTCAGATTGAACAGGCACCACCAGCCTACTCCGCCATCAAGATTGATGGTCGCCGGGCCTATGACCTTGCGCGTGCCGGCAAGCAGGTCGAAATGGCAAAACGCCCGGTTCAGATAGACACGCTGAAATTGACCGGTTGGCCGGACGAAGACCATGCCGGTTTTGAGGTTTCCTGCGGCAAGGGCACCTATGTTCGCTCGCTTGCCCGTGACATTGCCATCGCGCTTGGCACACAAGGTCATGTCACCGCACTTCGCCGTATAGCTACCGGTAGTGTGTCAATTGACCAGTGTGTTGTAGCAGCTGAATTTGCAGATGCTGATTCTGATGAGCTGGCGGGTCTGCTTCACCCCCTGGAAGCAGTGTTGAGCCATTTGCCGAGAATCGAGATGGATGAAGCTGCGGCAAAAAAGGTGTTTCACGGCAACCCGGTCGTGCGAACCGGTTGTGACCAGTTTTGTGATGGCGATGAAGTGCTGCTGACCTGCTCAAGCAAGCCACTGGCGATTGCCCGGGCGATGAATGGTTTGCTGCAACCGGTCAGGGTTTTTCAGCTCGACTGACGACAACCCCGGTTTGCCTTTTGGTCTGGTATTGACTCTGTATTTGAGCTATATGCTGCCCCAACACCGGGTAGTCCCGGTGTTTTTTCATGGCCTTCGCTGGACGACATCCCGGCTTTAGGCGTCCTGTTCCTCTTTTTGAAAGGATTTCCCGATGTCGATTACGCCTGAGCGCAAGCTGGAGCTTGTGAAGGAATACGCCACTGTTGATGGCGATACCGGTTCACCTGAAGTGCAGGTTGCAATCCTGACTGAACGGATCAAGAACCTGACGGGTCACTTCCAGACCCACAAGAAAGACAACCATTCACGCCGTGGTCTGCTCAAGCTGGTCAGCCAGCGCCGCAAGCTGCTTGACTATGTCAAGGTGCGTGATGAACCGCGTTACAAGAGCATCATCCAACGGCTCGGTATTCGTCGGTAGTATCAATACCCATGAACGGGTGGTTTCCCAGACAGGGATGCCGCCCGTTTCCCCATTTTGGCACGTACGGCAATGGGGCCGGGTGCTGATGGCCCGAACGGGGAAAGCCGCAGGATTACAAGAATTGACGGCGGCAAGGGCCGGAGCTGGGCCAGGAAATGCGGAAACAGGTTTCCGCTCGAAATTCAGCTCCATTATACATGTAAGGAAATATTTTGATGTTTGACATTCATGTCGAAGAAATTGAATGGGCTGGACGCACGCTGAGGCTGGAAACCGGCCGTGTTGCGCGCCAGGCCGATGGCGCCGTTCTGGCGACCTATGGCGAGACAACAGTGCTTGCAACCGTCGTTGCTGACCGTACACCCAAGCCGGGCCTGGACTTCTTTCCACTGACCGTGAACTACCAGGAAAAAACCTATGCCGCCGGCAAGATCCCCGGAGGCTTTTTCAAGCGCGAAGCAAGGCCTTCCGAAAAGGAAACCCTGGTTTCGCGGCTGATTGACCGTCCGATTCGCCCGCTGTTTGCCAAAGGTTTCAAGTGCGAAACGCAAGTCATCCTCACCGTGCTCAGCCACGACCTTGAAAACGACCCTGATATCGTTGCCATGGTCGGTGCATCCGCAGCCTTGTGCCTGTCCGGCGCCCCCTTCATGGGACCGATCGGAGCAGCGCGCGTTGGTTACATTGACGGCGAATATGTAGTGAACCCGACACTTGACCAGATGCCGGATTCAGTTCTGAACCTGGTGGTTGCCGGCACCATGGACGCTGTGCTGATGGTTGAATCAGAAGCCCAGGAATTATCC
>JBDNEZ010000221.1:0-4846 GCA_041690095.1 Anderseniella sp. | reverse complement strand
GAACTGCGCCCGGAAATCTGCACTCTCGACTGCGGTTCGCTCAACTTCGGGGATACAAACTCCATCGTCGTGCAGACGCCGGTCCAGTTGCGCGAACAGGCCAGGCTGATCCAGTCCTATGGCGTGAAGCCGGAAATGGAAATCTTTGACTCCGGCAATCTCTGGTTTGCCAAGCAACTTGTCGCAGAAGGCCTGATTTCAGGCACCCCGATGTTTCAGTTGTGCCTCGGCATTCCGTGGGGCGCACCGGTCAACACCCAAACCATGGCCTACATGGTGTCGCAACTTCCGCACGAGTGCGTCTGGGCAGGTTTCGGCATCGGTCGCTGGCAAATGCCCATGGCGGCACAGGCCATGATCCTGGGTGGTCATGTGCGGATCGGGCTGGAGGACAATCTCTATCTCGACAAGGGCGTCTATGCCTCCAACGGTTCACTCACCGAACGGGCTGCACAAATCATCCACCTGCTTGGTGCACAGGTTGCCACCCCGGCAGAAGCCCGCAGCATACTGGGTCTGGCATCATGACCACCGTCAAAACCCTCGGAATAGCAGGCTCTGGCGTGATCGGAGCCGGCTGGGCGGCGCGCGCCATGGCGCACGGCGTCAATGTAATCGCCTATGATCCGTTTCCCCGGTCAGAACAGGCCATGCGCGACAAGGTCGAGCGCGCCTGGCCTTCCATGTTCAAGCTGATGGGCGGCAAGCCTGATACCATGGGCACGCTCAGCTTCACAACCGACCTGAAGCAAATGTGCCAAACCGTTGACTGGATTCAGGAAGCCGCACCGGAACGCGAGGACCTCAAGATAGCGCTGTACGAGCAGATGGACGAACTGGCGGGGCCGGACGTTGTCATTGCATCGTCTTCATCCGGCTTTCTGCCAACACGGTTGCAGTCGAAATGCACCCGCCCCGAACGCGTGATTATCGGCCATCCGTTCTATCCGGTTTACCTGCTGCCTCTCGTGGAGACTGTTGCAGGTGAGAAAACATCGCTTGAGGTCATGGACCGGGCGGATGTTTTCTATCGCAGCATCGGCATGTTCCCGCTTCGCCTGAAGAAGGAAATCGACGGCTATATCTGCGACCGTCTGCAGGAAGCGATGTGGCGCGAAGCCCTCAACGTTCTGGACCTGGGTATCGGCACGACCGAGGACATTGACCGGGCCATCATCTATTCCGCAGGCCTGCGCTGGTCGATAATGGGGTCGTTCCTGCACTATCACACGGCAGGCGGTGAAGGCGGCATGCGATCTTTCATGGCCCAGTTCGATCCAGCGCTTGAATTGCCCTGGACCGACCTGAAGTTCCCGAAATGGTCCGACGAACTCACCGACAAGCTGATTGGCGGCTGTGAGGCACAAGCTGCAGGCAAGACAACTGCTGAGTGGGAAACCAGGCGCAACGATGTGCTGGTCGACATCATGCATGTGCTCAAAAAGCACAATATCGGCGTTGGTGAAGTGCTGAACGGAAACGTGTGATGCCGGCACAGCGCATCAAATGGCAACCGCAGTCGACCCTGGCTGCGGACGGCTACACTGAAACCTATCACTCGGAGTAAGTGTCATGGACTTCAACCTCACTGAAGAACAACGCATGATCGTCGATACTACGCGCGCCTTCGTGGAAAACGAACTGTACCCGCACGAAGCCGAGGTTGAACGCACCGGCGAGTTGCGCCGTGATCTCTATGAGGAACTGAAAGGCAAAGCCATCGAGGCCGGCCTGTATGCCGCCAACATGCCGGAAGAAGTCGGCGGTGCCGGCCTCGATACCCAGACATGGGTGCTCTATGAAAAGGAACTCGGGCGCACCAACTACGCGCTGCACTGGAACTGCGTCGCCAGACCGTCGAACATCCTGATGGCGTGCAATGAAGACCAGCGCGAGCGCTACACCCTGCCGTGCGTGCGCGGCGAGAAAATCGACTGCATGGCGATGACTGAACCAGGCGCCGGGTCAGACCTGCGCGGCATGAAGGCAACTGCCGTACGCGACGGCGACGACTGGATCATCAACGGCACGAAGCACTTCATTTCTCACGCCGATGTCGCTGATTTCGTTATTGTCTATGCCGCCAGCGGCGAAGAGGAAACGCCACGCGGCAAGAAAAAGCTGATCACCTCGTTCATTGTCGATATGGGCACCACCGGCTTCACCGTGCGCGACGGTTATCGCAATGTTTCGCACCGCGGCTACACCAACTCGATCCTGGAATTTGACAATTGCCGCATACCCGATGCGCAGCGGCTTGGCGACATCCATAAAGGTTTCGAGGTTGCCAATGACTGGCTTGGCGCGACCCGCCTGCAAGTCGCGGCCACCTGTCTGGGCCGGGCAGAACGCGCATTCGAGCACGCATTGCAATGGTCGGTGGACCGGCAACAGTTCGGCCAGCAGATTTCCAAGTTCCAGGGCGTGTCATTCAAGCTGGCCGACATGGCGCTGGAGTTGAAAGCGGCCAACCTGCTCACCATGGAAGCGGCCTGGAAATACGACCAGGGCACGGTCACCGAGGCCGACATGGCCATGGCCAAGCTCAAGGCGTCGGAAATGCTGGCCTTCGTGGCAGATGAAGCCATCCAGATACACGGCGGCATGGGTGTCATGGACGAGTTGCCACTGGAACGGATCTGGCGCGACGCCCGCATCGAGCGCATCTGGGAAGGCACTTCGGAAATCCAGCGCCATATCATCTCACGCGAACTGCTGCGGCCTCTGGGTGGATAGAACGTCGATGTCTGCGCAGCCTCTAAATCGCCTGCTGTCGCCGCGCTCTGTCGCCGTTGTCGGCGGCCGGATTGCCGAAAGCGTGGTCTGTGAATTGTTGAAACTCGGCTTTACCGGTGCCATCTGGCCGGTAAACCCGAAACGTGCAGCCATGGCCGGGATTGCCTGCTTCTCCAGCCTCCACGACCTGCCCGGCGCACCCGATGCAACCTATATCGGTGTCTCACGCGAAGCCGCGGTCGAGACCCTCCGCGCATTGCGGGAAATGGGCGCAGGCGGCGCCATATGCCATGCGGCAGGGTTTTCCGAACTGGGCGACGGCGGCACGCCGCTCAACCAGGCCCTGATTGACGCGACCGGCGACATGCCGGTCATCGGGCCGAATTGCTGGGGTGTGCTGAACCTGCTGGACCGCACCGCCCTGTGGCCGGATTTTCATGGCTGCGAACCGGTTGATCAAGGCGTGGCCATCCTGTCCCAATCCGGCAACATGGCCATAAACTTCACCATGCAGGCCCGCGCTCTGCCGCTGGCCATGGTCATCACGGTCGGCAACCAGACCGTCACCGACGTCAACGACATGATCGAGGCCTTGCTGGACGATGACCGCATCACGGCAATCGGACTGCATACCGAGGGCATTGCCGATGTGGCCCGGTTTTCTGAGGTTGCCTGCAGGGCCCATGCCTGCGGCAAGCCCATCGTTGCCCTGAAAACCGGGGCATCGGAAAAAGGCGCCCGTGCCACCGTCAGCCACACCGCGACACTGGCAGGCAGCGATCAGTTTTACGACGCGCTGTTTGCCCGCACCGGCATCGCCCGGGTGCATTCGGTTCCCGGTTTCATCGAAACGCTGAAACTCCTGTCCATGCCGGGTCCGCTTTCCACCGGTCGCATTACGTCGCTGAGTTGTTCCGGCGGCGAGGCATCGCTGATGGCCGATGCGGTGGAGAAACGATCCCGTCTGTCGCTGCCTGATCTGTCTCAACACGAGAGCGCTCGCGTGCGGGCAACCCTGAATGAATTCGTCGACGTCGCCAATCCGCTCGACTATCACACCTTCATCTGGGCTGATTTCGACGCCATGAAGCAGACCTATGCTGCCATGATGCGGGTCGATGCCGACATGGCATGCCTGATCTATGACGTCCCGCGTGCCGACCGCGCCGACACCACCCAGTACGACATCGGCCTTGATGCCTGGATTGCAGCCCAGCGCGAAACCGGCTGTCCAGCCTGCGTCATCGCCACCCTGCCCGAGTGCCTGCCGGAAGCCACCGCCATACGGCTTCGCGATGCAGGTATCACGCCCCTGTTCGGACTTGACGAAGCGCTTGATGCCATGAATGCGGCAGCCATGATTGCCAATTGCACGCCGCGTCCTCTGGATCCACCATTTGTATCGCCTTCCCCCGCTATCATCCTGTCCGAACATGCCTCCAAGATTCTGCTCGCCGACGCCGGCCTGCGCATACCGAAAGCCGTAACCTGCAGCATTTCCGAAGCAGGCCGCGCCGCCGTGGGGGTCGGATTTCCGGTGGCACTGAAGGCGACAGGCATTGCGCACAAGACAGATGCCGGCGGCGTTGTGTTGAACCTGACGACACCACAGCAGGTCCAGGCCGCAGCCGATGCCATGTCTGCCATCACTGCCAAAGTCCTCGTCGAGGAAATGATCACCGGCGCAGTGTGCGAACTGATCATCGGCATCACCCGTGATCCGCAGTTCGGATTGGTTCTGGTGATCGGTGCCGGCGGCATTCTGACGGAATTGCTGGCCGACAGTGCAGCACTATTGCTGCCCGCCACGCGCTCGGATATTGAAGCTGCGCTTGGGTCGTTGAAGATCAATCGCCTGATCAGCGGCTACCGGGGCAAGACAGGCGACCTTACTGCTACGCTGGACGCCATCGAAACCGTGGCTCGCTTTGCCACAGACAACATCACGACACTTGAAGAACTGGATATAAACCCGTTGATGGTGCTTGCACCCGGCATGGGTGCCATCGCAGCTGATGCACTGATCCGCATTCGCCAGAGCTAATACCAGAACTCAGTAACAGCGACCCGTTTCATGGGATCATAGCGGTTCACTCGGGCAGGCGCGGTG
>JBDNEZ010000220.1:0-3052 GCA_041690095.1 Anderseniella sp. | reverse complement strand
TGTTAGCCCGCATCTGTTGCAAGGTTTCAACACCGTCAAGGCCCGGCATCATGACATCAAGAATCACGAGTTGCGGGGCGCATGCCTCCAAACCTTTCAGCGCTTCCAAGCCGTTTTCAAATAACACAACATCCAATCCGCCGCCATCTGCCAATGCAAGACTGATAACCGTGCGAATATCCGCATCGTCTTCTACGCAGGCAATTCTGGTCAACTTGATCATACTGCTTATCCGCTTATTGAAGAGCTAAAAAATGAGATTTCGACACTGCGTTTCAAAAAATTAAGATCATACAAACGTTCTTGTGAGTACGACTGAGCCAGGTGCCCTGCCAATGGAATCAGTGGTGTTTCCAGATTCGGTGACGAAACTAGAAGACCAACATGACGAAATGGCGGCGCCATCGTGCCGAATACACAATCTCTGACGGTTTGCCAACTGCGGATGTTCCGACGCCGAAAACATTAACCGGGAGCACAAATACGGGCTCCGGACAAGTCTGCAAGCTGGCATGAATAAATAGCGTGCAGATCATGGGAAAACAGATCGTTGACCAAAAGCATTGCCAACCGAATAGTTATAACAGCCCTGGCCCTGGTGCTTGTCACTGCCGCTATGATTGGCGCAATCCAGTATCTGGATTTCAAGAGCGATCAAGGCCTTAAGCATGCCCAGAGACTGGCATGGGGTGTGGAGGCGCGTGCCAAATACTTGCAGGATGTCATCGAGGATACCCGAAGGAACGCCCTGTTTTTGGCCTCGACGCCTCCGATCAGCGGCATTTCTCGGTCACAGGCGAATGGCGGCATTGATCCTGTGGACGCCTCTACAGAAGCAGGGTGGAAGAACCGGCTTTGCCAGATTTTTGAAAGCATGGCCCGGCTGCATCCGGAATACCTCCAAATTCGTCTGATCGGCGTTTCAGACAGTGGCCGCGAGATCGTTCGTGTGGACAACCGCTATGGCGCCTTCAAGTGTTCTGCCGAAGCATCTTTGCAGTCCAAGGGATCCAGTGATTATTTTCAGAGTACGATTATTCTGCCCAGGGACGCTACTTACCTTTCAGACATTACGCTGAACCGTGAATACGGTAAAATTGAACAACCGTTCATTCCCGTGCAACGCATTGCAACGCCTGTCTACACCCCGGACGGAGGCGCATTCGGCATGATTGTCGTCAATCTGAACATGAAGAACATTTTGTCGAGGATAACTGCCAACACGCCGAAAAGTATCCAGATATTTCTGGCGGACAAGAACGGGGAATACATCGTCAACCCGGATTCTTCCAGGACTTTTGGTTTCGAGTCCGGCAAGTCCTTCACACTGAAGGCCGACTTCACCGATCTCGACTCGTTTATTTCAAATAAAAATCACGATGAATTTTCCGGCACACTTGCCTTGCCGGATGGTGATCAGATCGCACATTTCAAAAAAATCTATTTCAATTCGATAAGCCACAGCGAGTATCTGATCGCCGGTGCACTGTCGCCTGAGAAGCTGCTGTTTGCCGAAATTGGCAAGACCCGCGACAGGATCATGATAGTTGCCCTGCTTCTGGCTCTGGTTGCCGCTGTTCTGGCGTTTATCTCTGCAAGAGTTATTGTCAAGCCGCTGGACGATCTCAAGACCGCCGCTCAGCAGCTTGAAAGCGGCACAAGCATTGCGGATGTGGCTCGCCCACGGGTGACGACCAGCGAGATATCCGTACTGAGCCAGTCATTCTTTTCCATGGCGTCAGCGCTAAGTGATCGCGAAAGTGTTCTTGCGGAAAAGGAAGCTCGCATCAGGGCGATACTTGATACAGCCGTCAGTCCAATTCTCACGCTCGACTGCAATGGCGTCATCCTTTCGGCAAACCCCGCAACGACAGGGTTGTTGGGGTATGCCAATACGCAACTGGTCGGTCTGAATGTTGCTGAAATCCTGTTCGGGTCATCAGCGCGGCCATACAGGCCCGATAGCACAGGTATAAGTCCGCAAGATTTTGCCAGTGCGGCGGTTGCCGGGCGGGAGATTATGGCCCGCACCAAGGGGGATACAAAAATCCCGGTGCTGCTGTCAGTCAGTAAAGTGCAGTTGCACAGCAGTGTCTTGTTCACCGTCATATTGACGGACATGCGTGAACAGCAGAAACTGGTTTCGCTCAACAGCGCGCTGACAGAGCAAAAGCGTGTCGACAAGCTCAAGGACGAGTTTATTTCAACGGTGAGTCACGAGTTGAGAACACCTTTGACCTCGATAATGGGTTCGTTGGGGCTTGTCCGGTCCGGGACCTTTGGCATCCTGCCGGACAAGGCGCTTCAGTTGCTGGAGATGGCGGAAAGCAATGGCAAACGACTGGTCGCCCTGATCAATGATATCCTTGACGTTGAAAAAATGGAATCCGAGAATTTCAGCTTTTCCCTGGATTTGTATTCCCTGAACGCCCTCATCGAAGACTCTGTTGCCGCTGCGGACGGCTATGCCATCAAGCACGGCGTCAAGCTGTCAGCATCGCCGTTGCCGGATGATATTATCGTAAATGTGGATGAAGCGCGGTTCATGCAGATCATGCAGAACCTTCTGTCGAATGCGATAAAATTCTCCGACGCGACTGGTACGGTGTCCGTATTCATGGAAAACCTGGGCGGGCGCGTGCGGATATCTGTACAAGATCATGGCAAGGGCATTGCCCGTGACATTCGCGATCAGGTATTCAACAGGTTTACACAGGGCGACTCGTCGTCAACACGTTCTGTTGACGGAACTGGCCTGGGGCTCAGCATTGCCAAGGGATTGGTTGAAAAGTTTGGTGGTTCGATAGGTTTCAAGACGGCTGCAGGAAAAGGTACCACCTTTCACTTCGAGCTGCCCGTTCACCACGAAAACAAAGCGGTCGCATCGGCATCGTAATGGTGTTGAATCGGGCTGGCGCTGCACTTGCCTTGCGTCCGGGAGGAGATCTGTTGCGGAAATGGCGACGACGGACAAATCTTGCATCTACATTCCCCGATGTTTACAACAACCCGTTTCCCGCAGAAGTCGGCAGCAATCCGGGTCAATAGTCAG
>JBDNEZ010000219.1:0-8795 GCA_041690095.1 Anderseniella sp. | reverse complement strand
CAAAAATCATCCTGATCTACCTGTCCAACTGACCGGGGCAACCTGCTGCGGACCAGCGCTTGTTGACGTTAAATATACGGCGCGATGCGGCTGTCATCTGATTGGCAAACTTGCGGCATGACGCCTTGTCGGACCGTGTATCGCAGTTGGCCAACATCGCCTGGTGAGTGGTTTTTATGTCCTGAAGCGTCGGGTGATCACCTGCCTGCTGTTTTTTCAGCGTCGTGTGATACCAGTTGCTCAGGTGAAACTCCTGCTTGGCCAGCCTGAGAATCGACGGTCGTATCTTCTTTGAAAATTCACTTTTCAGTGCCGAGCATGAACTGGCTGACTGTACCGGTGTTGCCATCAGGGGCATCAACACCACCGCTGCTGCCAATGTGCCTGACAGCAAATTCACCAACTGGTTTTTCAATTCCATATCCCCGACTGATTCAATATCCGGTGTTTATATGCCTTGATGGAGCCGGTGTGTGGCAAAACTAGGGATTGCACGGAAACACCGTCATTCCGGAGGCGCTGTTTGCTGTTCGTCCTGTTTTGATGGCTCACCTTGTGCCGGAGCAACATCTGACGGTTCATCGTCTGCATTTTTGCGGTTCGGATCGCGACATCCGATCAGCCATACGTCATAAACCGGGTGTTCAACCGCATTCAAACCAGGACTTTCAGCAAGCATCCAGCCGGAGAAAATGCGCTTTGTGCCGCCACTCAGAAGGTTTTCGTCGACCTGCACAAATGACGTGGTCTTCGGCTCCTCGGTGGGAGGCCGCGAGTTGCAGATGCGTGGATACACGTTCAAAGCTCCAAACCGGCGCACTTCATTGACCGGAATCTCAAACGTGGTTATGCGGCCAGTGATCTTGTCGAGCCCGGCAAAAACCGCCAATGGATTTTGTATGGCCTGAGCGTGCAAAAGCTTCGGCGCAACCACCACGAGCGCAACCAAAATCATACCCGAAACAAGGGATCCCCGGGACAGCTTCATTGAGGCTTCACAGCCTCCACGCGAATACGCACGTAGTCGGCAGTCCAGTTTCCGCGCTCGTCACACAGGCCTGGTCGCAGCAGTTGCTCAACTTCATCGAGCACGCTGTCCGCCTCGTCACCAAACTGCGCGAAGAATGGTTTACGGAAAAGCTTGAGCCATTCCTTCATACCCGTCTTCAATGGTGTGGGTCTCGGAAACAATCCGATACGTCGCACTTCAAAACCGGCATCGCGCAGCATGTCGGCATAGACATCCGGAGACGGAAAAAACCACGGACCGGCAAGGGTCTCGTCACCCGCCCGGCGCGCGCCCACTGCTCGCATGGCAGTCACGATAGCCGCCACATTGCCGTGCCCGCCGAATTCTGCAACAAACCGGCCGCCGGGTTTTAACGCGCGCGATATACCGTCAATCACTTTGTCTGGCTGGCTCATCCAATGCAGAGCCGCGTTGGAGAATACCGCGTCAAACTGCGCTGAAAAATCAAGCGTATGACCATCACCGTTCTGGACCGTCAAGCCGCGTGCACGCGCAGCCGACAGCAGATCGTCGCTCACATCGACACCAAGCACATCCGCGCCGGTATCGGCGAGTTTCAGCGTCAACGCACCGTCACCACATCCCAGGTCGAGAATCTTTTCACCGGCCTGAGGGGACAGCCATTCGAAAACCGCTCCTGCCAGATCGGCTACGAAGCGGCCATGAGTGGAATAGCTGTCTGCCGACCATGTCTGTTGTGAAGAAGATGAGTTGAAATTCATTGGCTTGGCTGCGCGGCGGCATCTTCCGGCTTCGTGTCGCCGGACTTGTTGGAGCCGAGCACGAACTGTGAAACAAGCCCGAAAATGTCAATAGCGTCCTGCGTGAACTCAATTTCGCCGCCGCTGGCGATCACGGTTTCACTGCCACCTGGCTCAAGCGAAATAAACTTTCCGCCAAGCAGGCTTTCAGATGCAATCTTCGCGGTCGAATCCTCGGGCAATTTGACAGTTGCATCAAGTGCCATCTCGATATTTGCCCGATAGCTTTCACGGTCAAGATCTTGTGCAGTGACCGACCCGATCTTGATGCCTGCCATGCGAACATCAGTGCCAACAGAAATACCATTGACCGAGCCGAACGACGCCTTGACGGTGTAGCCTTTTGAGGGTCCACCGAGCCCACCTATGGAATACATGAACACGAAAAACCCTGCTGCAATGGCAACAACGAATGCACCAACAGCTGTTTCAGCCATGGAATTCTTCATATCCGGAGTGCTCCTGCCTCAATACCCATAATGTGCATGTATCCGGCCCGGCCCTTATTCAGGCTGCCAAGCCTCATAATCCGGTTTTGCTGCCTGCTTCGGCGTCGCGCCCAACAGACTGCCCGCTGGCCGGTACGCCTTTGACGAACCAGTGAGATTGGGGTGATGCGGTTTCTGCCATTCGCGTGCGGTGTACTCAACTTCGCTGGGCGGTGTGTCGGTGCGGTGATGCATCCAGCCGTGCCACCCGGGCGGAATCATCGTCGCTTCCGCATAGTTGGCGTAGATCACCCAACGGCGCTCGGCGATTGACGCGGGCAGTTTGGATGGTGCGCGATAATAGGTATTGCCGAACTCATCGGACCCAACCTTTTCGCCGTGCCGCGCAGTGAACCAGCGCGTGCCCATGGTCTGACCATTCCACCACGTGAACAACTGCAATAAAAAGTTTTTCATGCCAGAAACCCGTGCTGCATCGAACGCAGTGTTAAAAACGTGAATTGCTGACCCGTTATGACCTATTCGCTAGGCTCAAGTCCAGTGCGTTTCAAGGTTACAATGATTGAGAAATCCGGCCGCACGCGGTACAAGGCGATATCAACTGCTGACGATAATCACGCCGGACCTGCCTCATGACCACCAGCACCCATACCGTCAAACTGTCTATTGCTGGTCTGAACATGGCATTTCGCGACATAAACGTGTTGCATGACATCAGCATAGATATCCCCGTCGGCCGCAAATCCGTCCTGATCGGGCCCGCCGCGTCCGGAAAAACCGTGTTGATGAAGTGTGTGGCAGGGATTCATATGCCATCCAGCGGCACAATCAGACTGGATGATCACCCGATTACGGGAATCAGTGTGGGGGAGCGTAATGCACTGCTGGCTGATACCGGGGTCCTGTTCCAGCAAGGCGGCCTGTTCGACAGCCTCAGGGTTTGGGAAAACATATGCTTCAGGCTGATCAACAATGACGGCATGCATCGAAAGCAGGCACGCGACGTGGCGATTGAGAACCTGGCTCGCGTCAACCTGCCAGCCAGTACTGCCGACCTGTTGCCATCGGAACTGTCCGGCGGCATGCAAAAACGTGTCGGCATTGCCCGTGTGCTGGCCAGTCAGCCATCGCTGATGCTGCTCGATGAACCCACCGCAGGCCTTGACCCCATCACCACCAAAGCAATCTATCGCTTGCTCGACCGTTCCATTGAAGACAGCCATGCCACAGTGTTTGCCATCACCAGTGACATGGAGTCAGCGCGCAGCGAATACGATTACCTGTTCATGCTGCATGAAGGCAGGGTCGTGTGGAAAGGTACGGTGAGTGACATAGACGCCTCGGGAAATCCCTACGTGCTGCAACTCATCAACGGCAGGGCCGACGGGCCGATCAAAATGCGGCTCAAAGCGCGCACCTGATTCTCGTGTCGTTGCGGGCAACGGCTCACGCCGTGCCAAAAACAGGGGCGCAGTTGCTTATAGAGGCCCCCTCCAATGCTATCACAAGAGGTGCCGGGAAAGTGGTCGTCCGGTGCAAAAAACATGCTGTGCCGCTTGGCGTTGCCAGCCTGAAATAATCTGACCTTGTTGTCAGACTGTTGGTTCGTGCGCGACATTCAGTCTGGCGTTTTTGGGCAAGACACCCTTCAAGCCCGCATGAGACGCTTCCACCTATCATGAATTGGTCGCGCAGTTGCACGTGACCGGCAATTGGCAAGGAAGACGGCGGATCGCGATGAGCATTCCCACCGGCAATCACGGCCTGTCCGGCATGAGCGATGCAGCGCGTGCAGCTTTGTTCCTGTGCGCCGGTATTTTCATTTTCTCGTTTCAGGACGTGATCGTGAAGCAATTGTCGGACCGCTATCCGGCACATCAGATCGTGTTTGTGCGGGCCATCATCGCCCTGCCCCTGATGTTCATGATTGTGCATTATGAATCAGGGCTCGGGACGCTGGCGACGCGCCATCCATTCATGCATGCATTGCGCTCATTTATCGGGTTTGGAGCATTCTTCTTCTATTATCTCGCGCTGCCAAGCATGCCATTGACCGCCGTGGTAGCGATCTGGTTTACGGCTCCATTGTTCATTACCGCCCTGGCCGTTCCCATCCTTGGAGAACGGGTGGGATGGCGCAGATGGGCTGGCATACTGTTCGGATTTGCCGGCGCAATGGTCATCATACAACCAGGTGCCGATACCTTCCAGCAAACCGCCATTCTGCCGGTTCTTGCTGCCTTTTGCTATTCGATCTCGGCGTTGCTCGGACGCAAGATGGGTATCACCGAATCCGGTTCCGTGATGGCATTCTACATGATGATCACATTCTTTTATTGTGGCGGCGCAATTGGCGTGCTGCTCGCCAACTTTGCACCAGCGGACACCCTTGACGCCACCATGAAGTTCCTGCTGCTGCCATGGCAAATGCCAACCGGCATCGAGTTGGCAATGCTGTTTGTGATCGGGGTCATTTCAGCGCTGGGTTTCTGGCTGTTGGCGACAGCCTATCGCATCGGCAATGCCCCTACTGTCGCCCCGTTCGAATATACGTCAATGCTGTGGGCCACCATCCTGTCGTATCTGTTGTGGGACGAAGTGCCAAAAACCAACACCGTGATAGGGGCGTTGATGATCATCGCATCCGGCATCTATGTGTTGAGACGCGAAGCCGCAGTCCGGGACCGCCCGCTGGCCGGCAAAGGCATGTGGCGCTCGCGCAATTAAAACGGTTGGCACTTATTCTGAACCGGATGATGCGGCTTCGGCCACGCGCGCGCGTTCGGGTAATTCGTGCACCTTCACCGACGGGCATATACTGCGGGCGATCTCGCACAGATGACGATGGTGAGTCAGATATATCACCTGTCCCTTTTCAGCCATTTTACCAAACAGTCGAAATGTCTCTTCAGCCCGAAAATCATCGAATGTCTCCAGAATATCATCAGCGATGAATGGCAGTGATTGCCGACTGCGGGCGAATTCGAAATAGCCTGCCACACGCAAGGCGAGATAGAGCTGGAACCGCGTGGCTTTCGACATCTCAGCGGCGATCTTTGAGCCGCCGGCGGCCATAACACCGATCAGAACTTCAGTGTCTTTATCAGGCAAGGTCGTAAGACTCGTATAGGCACCGCGGCTGATGATCTGGAACGCATTTGATGCCTCGATCATCATTGAGTTGCGATGTTTTTCGCGATAGGCACGCAATGCCTGCTCTGCAGCCGCAATGCCTATTTTCAAACGAAGACATTGCAATGCCTTTTCCTCGATATCGAGCAGGATGGTTTGACGTTGTTCTTCAAGACGTGCCGGGGCGGCGTCTCCGCCTACCTTGTCCAGGGCGTCAAGTGCCTTGCTGTAATCCGCAAACAGATTTCTTGTCCGGTCGTCCAGATCGTCATAGCGACCCTCCAGATCGGCCGCCTCTGTTGCGAGCACGTCGCGTTCAATGTTCGTCAAGGCTGCCAGGGCTTGTTCGAATGATGAGCGTCCGAGCGCGCTTATGATCTGCAGCTCGAGATCCGATTTACGCTTACCCAGCAACGCTCGTTGCGCCACCTGAGCGAGTTTTTCATTAATCTCTGCAAGGCTGCTCACACCGAACAACTCCGACATTTGAGACTTGCGGGCATCGTGGCTGACCAGATCGTCCGCAACCAGTTGTCGGCGTGCACGGGCACTCTCGAGCTCTGTCATCTTGGCTGTTTTGATCTTCCGGTTCTGTCGGGCTGCTTCGACACGGGCGCGCAACCGCGTAGCGGTGTGCAGTGGGTCTTTCGGCGTAAACTCTTCATCGAGTTCTGTTGCCAGAGATCGCACTTCCTCAACGTAGGCCTGCCTGTCAGCCTGCATCTTTGCTATGCGATCAACCAATCCAACCCGTTTCTCATTTGCTGGTTCGAGGGCGGCTACCTCCTTCAATATTTGCCGCAATTCAACCGTCGTCGCGATCCTTTCAGAACCGCGCAACCAACAGCTTGTGATGGTTGCGCTCCAGGACTCCTTCCAGACCTCGCCTGCACTTGCGGCGTCTTTGAGGTCATCGTCCCTGGCCGTGAGTTGCTCTTCACAGGCATTTATATCGTCTTGAAGTTTGAGCTGCTTGTTGCTTCGCTGTTTCTCATGTTCGAGTGCGCGGCTAGCCGCACCGAACAGCGATTCCAGTTTGGCGTCCTTGTCGTGTTCAATGCCGGCTCCGGACAGCCCATCAAGAAGGCGCGCTCGCGCAGTCTCCCTGTTGTTTATCGCTCGCTGGATATCATGGTCAAATTCTGTGATGTTGCCCAGGACGTCCAATGCCTTATCACGCCGCTCAAGCCAGCTTTCAAACTGTGCAAGCGGTGTGTCCAGGGGCAGTGGCGCAGTGCCGGGCGCAGCCATCTTTTTGATTGCGCCTGCAATCTCCTCATGGATATTTCGCAGCCTTTCATCTGTTGCATCCCGCAGTTTGACCGCACGCTTGATCTCGACGCGCTTGATGGTCGTCATCCGGGACGAAGCTCGAAGCTGGGCGACATCGGCTGCGTTGCCTAATCGGGCATCGGTGATGTGATCATTGTGCCTGAGTGCCGCTTCAAATAATTTAGCCGTGTTCTCATCGAGAACAGCACGGTGAACCGACCAGGTTTCATCTCGCCTGGCGCGTGCCACGCCGGCCTCATCATCGTCGACGACATGCGCACTTTTCTTGATGGCTTTAACTTCTGCCTCCCGACTTTCGCGTTCAGTCGTCAGGCGTTCAATCTCGCTGGTTTGGACTTCAAGTAGTTTTTCGACTTCCTGTATTGATCTTTTCCAGTGTTCAACCTGTGCCGATACAGGCACAATGACTTGGGCCAACGTCGCCGCATCCCCTTGCCACGGACGCAGTTCGTCGATGTGTCGATTGAGCTGATCTTCAAGTTTGGCTTTCATGGCTTCCGCCAGTTGCTTGCGGGTGCCATGATCCTCCAGCTGGATGACAGCAATAGTTCTGCCGAGCGCGGCATGGTCGAAGCCGTCTTCATCGTCGCGACCTAGTTTCCTGATCGCGTCCTGCGCCTGTTTCAGCTTGCGGTGCGCGGTTGCCTGTTCCTTTACCGCTGAGCCAAGCCGCGTTTCGATCCCGGACCAGGTCTCGATCAGATCCTGAAATGTGCCGACAATCGACGCCGGCAAAACAAGCGCGATCGGATCAACATCAGAATTTTGCTCCAGGCGCCGCAGGATGCCTGCAATTTCCGTGCTGACGCCGTTAAGCTCAAGTTGCCTGTTTGGAATATCATCGGCAGTCCGGTAGCGCGCCTCGGTCTCGCTCAAACGGTCGATACGATCCGAAATGGCGATGACACGCTCATCAACCACTATGTCATGAAGCTCATTGTCCAGGCGTTTGATTTCGCCATCTGCGCCGTCGAGCCTGGTTTGCAACTTGGTTTCACTGTCCAGAAGTCCCGCAATATCGTCTGCCCAGTCACCCGGCGGCTCCGGTAAATCGACCAGTGCCGACAGTTCCACTTCCAGCTTGCGAAAACTGGCGAGCAATGGCAACCCGTCAAGCAGACGCTTGATCTCATCCATACGGGCCTTGCTCCTGGCCCGGAGCTCCATGGCCTCGTCATAGCCGTGTTTTGCCGCATCGCGGGCT
Source organism: Anderseniella sp. (assembly GCA_041690095.1). Lineage (GTDB taxonomy): Bacteria > Pseudomonadota > Alphaproteobacteria > Rhizobiales > Aestuariivirgaceae > Anderseniella. The sequence continues at coordinate 926 of JBDNEZ010000219.1, read as the reverse complement.
TGAACCAGTTGCGCATAGGTGGAGGCCTGGGTATCGAGTTGTTTTTTTTCAGCTTGAAGTTCGTCCAGCTTCAATTTCAATCGGCCAAGCTCAGTATTGCGGCCACGTGCCTTGTAGAAACCATCCACCTGTTCGTGCAGTTCGGTGAGCGTACGGCTGAAGGTCGCCAACCCCGTACTCGCAGAAAACAGCAGCTGACCGATATCGCCTTTACTCGCAAGAATGCTTTTACCTCCGGCCTCCAGCGTATCATCATCGAGGGACAACATGGTCTTGTAGGCATCTCGATCGAGACCGCTCAGTGCTGCCGCAAGAAACCGCTGGTCCAATGGTTGGCCGCTTGAATCCAACAGGTCATTGTGTTGCTTCTTGATCCGAACCAGATCATCGGCCTGATCACCAATCTCCAGGACAGCGCCAATCTGCATCGTGGTATAGGGGTGCAGAAAATCATATTGACTGCGCGTTTCGATGCCGAAGAGCAAGTCGAGGTATGCAGCAAATGTTGTTGATTTCCCCGACTCGTTGAGACCATAGATGATGTGAAAATCCGGTCGACCAGCCTCGCCAGGGCCAAAATCGATCTTGTGATCGGTGAAAATGCCGTACCGCGTCAGGTTGAGTTGCCGGAGCCGCACTATTCAGTCTCCGCATTGTCCAGGCGGCGCTCGTGCAGCCTGGCCAGCACATCTTCGCTGCCGTCTGCGATAAGCTGTTCCAGCATCTTGTTGAAAGCCGATTCATCTTCTCCCAGGATATGCCGGCATTCGCGTGGCAGTTGGGACTGCAATTCCTGCGCAATCTCCCTAGCAGCGGCCCTGAAGCCTTCGGATTTACTGACGTCATCAGCCATCAGCTCGCGCAACTCGAGGACCGGATTTCCGGTATCCGAAGTCGCTCCATCTATTTGCGGGCGGTAATCATGT
>JBDNEZ010000218.1:0-6993 GCA_041690095.1 Anderseniella sp. | reverse complement strand
GACTGACACCGCACTGTTTTCGCAACCACCAGAAATGAAGGCGTCATTTGCAGCCTTTGGCATGACGCGGCGTCCCGGCAGGTCGGCTTCAAACGATCCCGGTTTGCGCGATCTGCTGCAGGCGAAATCCGATGTCGTCTGCTTTGTCGCCAAGTCGTGGGACTATCATGTCAAAGTCGCCCTGAAGACCACCAATGATGAAAACCTGGCCTGCATTTCCGACAGCGTCACCGCTGCCATTGCTGCCGACAAGCAAGCCATGGTGGATTGCGAGCACTTCTTCGATGGCTACAAGGCAAACCCGGCATACGCAATGTCGTGTGCCAGGGCAGCGCACGATGCCGGTGCACGCTGGGTCGTGCTGTGTGATACCAATGGCGGCACGCTTCCCCATGAGATCGAAGAGATCGTGCGCGCCGTTGCCGAACAGGTTCCAGGTTCCCATCTTGGTATCCATGCCCACAATGACACGGAACAGGCCGTGGCCAACTCACTCGCTGCGGTCAGGGCAGGGGCTCGCCAGATACAGGGCACACTCAACGGCATTGGCGAGCGCTGCGGCAATGCCAATCTTGTCTCCCTGATCCCCACCTTGATGTTGAAACCGGCATACGCAGAACTGGTCGAAACCGCTATCACGGCACACGGCCTGTCGCGGCTGACCCATGTATCGCGCGCATTTGATGAACTGCTCAATCGGGCTCCGGACCGGCAGGCACCGTATGTGGGCGAAAGCGCCTTCGCCACCAAGGCCGGCATTCATGCATCTGCCCTGCTGAAGGAACCGGCAACCTATGAGCACGTGCCGCCTCAGGTTATCGGTAACAACCGTCGCGTTCTGGTGTCAGATCAGGCGGGCAAGTCCAACCTGGTTTCGGAAATCAAGCGTGCGGGGATCAAGGTTGACAAGTCAGACCCGCGCCTCGACGCATTGTTGCGTGAGGTGAAGAGCCGCGAGACGGCAGGGTATGCCTATGATGCGGCACCGGCATCATTCCAGATACTGGCCAGGCGGGCACTGGGATCGGCAGAGAATTTTTTCGAGGTGGACTCGTTCCGGGTGTCCGTCGAGCACCGCCATAACGCAATGGGGGAAGAGACCTCTGTGGCCGAAGCCGTGGTCAAGACCATCGTTGACGGTGAGCGCATCATGTCGGTCGGCGAGGGCAATGGCCCGATCAATGCCCTGGACACTGCATTGCGCAAGGATCTGGGCAAGTATCAGGCCCTGATCGAGGATCTGGAACTGGTTGACTACAAGGTGCGTATTCTCAACGGCGGTACCGGCGCTATAACCCGTGTTCTCATTGAAAGCCGCGACAGGTCGGGCGAGCGCTGGTTCACTATTGGCGTGTCGCCCAATATTGTAGATGCCTCGTTTGAAGCACTGGTGGACAGCGTGACCTACAAGCTGTTCAAGGAAGGAGCAACGTCCTGACATGAGCGCAAGACTGCTTTGCCACGACACGTACGACCGCAAGCCGTGGAACAATGGCGGCGGCATGACGCAGGATGTCTGGTTGTGGCCCGAGACTGCTTCGCGCGACGGTTTCGACATTCGCCTGTCGCTGGCGTCCATCGACACCGACGGACCGTTTTCGGCGTTTCCGGGCATTGACCGCACCATAACCCTGGTGGCGGGAAGTCCGTTTGTCCTGGATTTTAGCAATGGTCGTGAGCATCGCATGGAGTTGTTGCAACCGTTCAGTTTCGACAGCGTGCAAACACCGTCGAGCCGGCTGGGAAAAGCTGGCGTCAGTGCTTTCAATGTCATGACGCGGCAGGGCAGGTGGATCCACAAGGTCAGCATTGTTCATGGTGGTGAACCGTTCAACACGGCGCTGCCGCACAATGCCATTGCAATCCTGCATGCTGTTCGCGGTAACTGGCAGGTTGATGCCGGTGATCGGGTCGTGGCCGGCGTGCTCGACAGCGTGGTTGTAGAACACGCGCAATCCATGCACCTTGATGCACCGGTCGGAGCAGCAGCCGTTGTTGCAGTTCTTCAGGCTACCGAGGATGCTTCTTGACGTCATCATCGTCCAAACTGCGCTCCATGAGTTTCCTGGTGCTTGCGCAGGTAGCTGCACTCAGTCTGTGGTTCGTGTCGTCTGCGACATTGCCCGGCATGATGGCAGAGGTTGTCATGAGTTCAAGCCAGCAGGCTGCATTATCCAGTGCGGTGCAACTGGGCTTTGTCCTTGGGGCGTTTGTCTCGGCATTTCTGGGTATTGCCGACCGGTTTGATCCGCGCCGCGTCCTGGCACTGTGCGCCTGCATTGCTGCGGTCGCCAATCTTGGTCTGGCGTTTGTCTCACCGGCGAGCCCTGTTGCGGTGATACTGCGGCTGATCACCGGTATCATGCTTGCCGGAGTCTATCCGGTCGGTATGAAAATCGCCACGGGCTGGGGCCTGAAGGACCGTGGGCTTCTGGTCGCCATTCTGGTGGGTGCCCTGACATTCGGTTCCTCCCTGCCCCATCTGGCGGTGCTGATGGGTGGCGCCGACTGGCGGGTGGCCGTCTACTCGACGTCCACTGCCGCCTTTGCTGGAGGTTTGTTTGTGTTGGGAGCAGGCCTTGGTCCCCATCAAGCGCGCTCACCGGAATTTTCTGCCCGTTCCATAACCCTTGCCTGGACCGACAGGCGCATTCGGCGTGCCTATGCCGGCTACCTTGGCCATATGTGGGAACTGTATGCCATGTGGGCGTGGCTGCCGGTTGCTGCGGCTGCCTCCTATGCTGCTTCGCTCAACCCGCAAGATGCCGGGCGATTGGCAAGTCTGACGGCATTTCTGGCGATTGCTCTGGGGGCGTTGGCGTGCATTTGGGCCGGCTGGTCCGCAGATCGTACCGGCAAGGCGAATGTCGCGGTGATTGCCATGATCGGATCGCTTGCTGCAGGTTTGGCAACTGCCGTCAGTTTCGGCGGGCCATGGTGGTTGACCTTCGTCTTGTTCATTGTATGGGGCATTATGATCGTTCCGGATTCTGCCCAGTTTTCAGCACTGGTTGCCGATGCAGCACCGCCGCAGCTTGCCGGTAGTCTGCTGACGTTGCAGACCGCGCTGGGGTTTCTATTGACCTTTGCAACGGTGCAGTTAACTCCTGTGCTTGCCGATCATGCCGGATGGCAGATAACGCTCGCGGTCATGGCAGCGGGGCCTGCCCTCGGCATTGTCGCCATGTGGCCATTGCGCGAGCGATCCTGAGCCAGTCAAGCCATGCGGCACGCAGTGTCACCCCATGCGCGGGCACGCATTGCATCTTGCGTGTTGGCAAGGCAATAGTCGCTACGTCATGACACCATCAAATGAGTCAATAGTCAGTTCCTTTGGTATAAATTCCACACCTGATGAAGCGGACACTCACAGAAGCGGCATTGTTTTTGCGCTGATCGCCTATGTGTCATGGGGGACCTATGCGGCTTTTTTCGCAATGCTGGCTCATGTCAATGCACTTGAAGTTGTCGCGCACCGGGCGTTCTGGTCAATCCCCATAGCGGCAGTTGTCATGCTGTTCATGGGACGAACCCATGATGTCATGCGCGTGGTGAAAACCCCAAAACTGCTGGCGCTTATGTGTCTGACAACGCTTCTGGTCACCATTTCATGGGGGGTGTTTGTCTGGGCCATTGCCGTCGGGCGGACCCTGGAAACATCGCTGGCCTTCTATATCAATCCGCTGCTCAACGTGGCCGTGGGATATCTTGTCCTGCGGGAGAAAATGACGAGACTGCAATTTGTAGCGATCGCGCTGGCTGTTGCGGGGGTGGCTTACCAAACCTGGGAACTGGGTGTTTTTCCGTGGCTGTCGCTGATACTGGGTACTGCATTTTCCGCCTACGGGTTTTTGCGCAAGACCATTGATGTCGGCCCGGTGCAGGGCTTTTTCGTGGAAAGCTTCATTCTATCGGTGCTGGGACTTGTCGTGGTTGGCTGGCTCGGCTCATACCAGTCTCTGGCCTTTGGCAGCGACTGGAAAACCACAGCTTTGCTGCTGGCGTGTGGCCCGATGACGGCCGTGCCATTGATGTTTTTCGCTACCGCTGCCCGCCGGATACGGTTCTCAACCCTTGGCCTGCTGCAATATATTGCTCCGTCCATGTTGTTTTTGACCGCCGTATTTTTTCTGCAAGAACCGCTGCAGCAGGCTCAGCTTGTAACGTTTGGATTCATCTGGACGGCGCTAGCCATCTATACCTGGTCCAGCTTGCGTCAGGCGGCGGTGGCATGAGCAGATTGCGCACCTGGGCAATCGGCCTGGCACCGTTGCTGTTCCTGCTGCTGTGGTCGGGCGGCTACACCTTCGCCAAGGTTGGCTTGAAGTATGCCGAGCCCATGACGTTCCTGGCGCTTCGATATGCCTGTGTCCTGCTCATCATGTGGCCGCTGTTTCTGATTGTGCGGCCGCGCTTGCCGGTACGATTGATTTCGTGGGTGCATCTGGCCGTGACCGGATTGTTGATGCAGGCGATTTACTTCGGCATGTCCTACCTTGCGTTCGCGGATGGACTGTCGGCAGGAGGTGTCGCGCTGATTGTTTCTCTTCAGCCGATCCTGGTTGCGATTGCCGCACCGATGTTTGTCAGCGAGCTTGTGTCTCGATATCGCTGGTTCGGCCTTGTGTTGGGTCTGGTTGGTGCAGCTCTGGTGATCGGGTCCCGTCAGGACATCTCCACGGCGTCATATGCCGGAGTGGCTTTCGCGGTTATTGCCCTCATTGCCATGTCAGCCGGGTCGATTTATGAAAAACGCTTCGGGGTCAATCAGCACCCGATAACGGCTACAATTGTGCAATTCAGCGTTGGGTTTTTCGTTATTCTGCCCATCGCAATGTTCCGCGAAACCCTGCAGGTCAACTTCACACCCGAACTGATCTGGTCACTGGCCTATCTGGTTATCGGCAACTCGATCATTGCCATATCGCTGTTGCTTTACCTGATCCGGGCAGGTGAGGTCAGCCGGGTATCGGCGCTGCTGTTTCTGGTGCCGCCTGTTGCATCCATGCTCGCCTGGTTCGTGCTGGACGAAGCCATGCCGCCGCTGGCTTGGGTCGGTATGGCAGTGGCCGGTGCCGGTGTGCTGGTCGCCAGCAAACCCAGGCCGACATAAAGCCGGCATGCTTGCCAACTGTGTTATCGAAGGACCCGCGTGGCCGGGGTCTAAAACAGTTCCGTAATCTCACTGTCCTCAGGCGCCGTGCCGGCAGTTGCCAGCCGATCCAGAAACGCCGGCACAATGTCTTTTGCCCGGTCAACGACCTCAAAATGCACGTCGAGGCCCTCGCGGATAAATTGCTCTTCCTTCATATGGGAAACAAGCGACAGCAATGGCTGCCAGTAATTGTCTATGTTGGCGACGATAATCGGTTTTTTATGCCGCCCAAGCTGTGCCCATGTGGCAATTTCCACCAGCTCTTCCAGCGTGCCGATGCCGCCGGGCAGGGCGACAAAACCGGCCGCACGTTCAAACATCATCATCTTGCGCTTGTGCATGTCGTCGACAATGAACAGTTCATGATCACCGTCATCAAGCATTCGTTCGCGTTTCATCAGAAATTTCGGAATGATACCGGTAACCTGTGCCTTGCCTGCAAGGACAGTGCGCGCTACTTCGCCCATAAGGCCTATGCTGCCGCCGCCATAGACAAGGCCGATGCCGTTTTCCGCCATTGATGACCCGAGGTCGCGCGCGGCCTGCATGTAAGACGGGCTGCGGCCTTCGCCGGAGCCGCAATAGACGCACAAAGACAGATTGGATGCAGGAGATTGATTCGATGTCATGCAAGCATTGTGTCACAGGCTGCGGGGCTAGCGTCAAGCACTGCGTGTGGTAATTAAATGCAATTGCCTTTCACAACTTGTGCTTAGGAGGATGCAACAACAAGCATTCGTGCAAAAGCCGATCAGGCAAAGATTGCACGAAGCATGTGCGCACTCTATGTTCATATTGCGGTCATCAGCGACGGGAACAAAAATGAAGCCTCTTGTATTATTCAGTTCACTTGCAGTGCTTTGTGCGGGCGGCCTGGTGGCCCTGAGCTATCAAGGGTGGCAAGACGAGCCTTCGGCCCTGACATCACTGTCACCGGGTTCGCAGACCGTCAAAATCAAGCCCGGTGAAGCGGTTTCAATACCGCCGGCAGTCCAACAGCCTGCTGAAACAAAGCCTGCTGTGGCTGAAAAGCCTGAGGAGAAGGTTGCTGCTGTCTCACCCGAACAGGCTGAAGTTGCTCCTTCCGTTGATACTGACCCCGCTGTTGAAACTGCTCCGACAGCAAAGCTGGGCGACGTACCGGCAAAACCTGAAGCCGAGACCGAAACCGCCACATTTGACATAGTACGGATTGAAGAAGACGGATCGGCAGTGCTTGCCGGTCGCGCAGCGCCGGGTTCGACTGTTCGGCTTTTGATAGATGAGCAGGTCGCAGCCGAGACGCAGGCCAATGAGCGCGGCGAATGGGTCGTGATTCCCGATGATTCAATGTCGGCGGGCGCTCATCAAATACAGATCGAGACCGAAAATACCGCTGGTGAAGTCAAGCGTGCAGAGCAGAGCGTCGCGTTGACGGTTCCCGACACGCCAGGCACGCAACCGCTTATTGTTCTGAGCGAAACTGCCAAACCATCAATAGTATTGCAGAAACCGCAACCTCAGGAGACCAAGCAGGCTGAAGCTGCTCAGCAAGGTCAGGCGGAGGCCGAAGAGTCTCCGGCCAGCGAAGCTGCCGACCAAACCGCCGCCGCAAGCCAGACGCCGTCTGCTGAACCGGCTGTCGAACCAGTTCCCGAATCCAAAACCGCTGCTCTGCAGCCGCCCATCGCTGATGATACGCCTGCGATCAGGTCCACGCCGCGCAAATTGACAGTGGATGTAGTCGATTACGATGAATCGGGACTGACGACATTTTCCGGGCGATCCGCACCTGACAACAGGGTGCGCGTATATGTAGACAACCGGTTTGCCGGTGAAACCACTGCGGGACGCGATGG